>NZ_JOGH01000160.1:0-11740 GCF_000721345.1 Kitasatospora sp. NRRL B-11411
CTCCTCCTCGTCGCCCCCGCCACGCCTTCTCTCCACCTCCGCCCCTCCTCGCCGCCCCCACGCCCATTCGCCCACTCGCCCCTATCTCTCCCTCTCCCCCTCTCCGTCCCCCACTCCTCCTCGTCGCCCCCGCCACGTCCGAAGAACTAGGGTGGGCCGCATGGCTTCCCGTACGCCGTCCGCGGCCCCCCTCGCGGAGGAACAGCGTCCTGCCGCCCGTGCGCCCCGGCGGCGGCTGAGCGTCGACGAGCGCCGCGAGCAGCTCATCGCGGTGGCGCTGCAGCTGTTCTCGGACCGCGCGCCCGAGGACGTCTCGATCGACGACATCGCCGCGGCCGCCGGCGCCTCCCGCCCGCTGGTGTACCACTACTTCCCGGGCAAGCAGGCCCTGTACGAGGAGGCGCTGCGCCGGGCCGGGCGCGAGCTCGCCGGGCGGTTCGAGGAGCCGGGCGAGGGCCCGCTCTCCGAGCGCCTGTACCGGGTGATGGGCCGCTACCTCGACTTCGTGCAGTCCCACGCGGCCGGTTTCACCGCGCTGCTGCGCGGTGGTTCGGTCGCGGCCAGCCCGGACGCGGACGCCGTCATCGACCAGGTCCGGCGGGCCGCGCAGGAGCAGATCCTGCTGCACCTCGGCGTGCCGGCGCCCAGCCCGATCCTGCGCCGCACCGTCCGGGCCTGGATCGCCAACGCCGAGATCAGCTCGCTGGACTGGCTGTCCGACAAGCCCGTCCCGGTCGAGACGCTGCAGCTCCAGCTGGTCCAGGAGCTGGTCGCCGCGCTCGCCCTCACCGCCACCCGGGACCCGGAACTGGCCGCCCTGCTCGGCGAGTTCTTCGCCGAGGAACGCCCCGACGGCCCGACCGCCCTGCTGGTCCGCGATCTCGCCGCGACCTTCACCGCCCCGGCCCTCACCGAGGCCCTGTTCCGACTGGCCGCTCCGCCCGCTCCCTGAGCCCCGGTCGCCCCCGGCCAACCCACCGACCCGCACGGTCCCGGTCTGATAAGAATTGGCTGAACTGTCCACACCCGAGAACGAGGGGGCTCGGCGAATGACGCAGGACGGCTTCGCCGCCGCAGACCGGATCACGGCCACGCTGGACGCGGCGTGCGCCGCACTTCTCGGCAGCCGTGCCACCCATTACCAGGCCGACGCCCTCACCGCGTTCCGGCACTCCGAACACCCCGCCGCCAAGGCCCTGTTCGGCCTGCGGATCAGCCAGATCGGCCCCGGCCTGCTCGCCGTGCCGAAGCTCGGCACCGTCGTCGAGGTGTCCAGCGTCCGCCGTCCGAACGCCGCCGCCGGCCGCGAGGCCGTCCCGGTGCTGGCCCAGCGTTTCGGGGCGTCCGCGCTCGGCCTGACCGACGTGCCGTCGGCCGCCGCGCTGCGGCTGTCCGTCGATCCGGTCGGGCTGGACGACGAGACCGTGGCCGGGTTCACCCCGGCCCTCGCGGCGCTCGCGGAGCCCCGGACGACCGTCGCGCCCGACGAGCTGTCGACCGGCTCCGGCGTGGAGGCCCGGCTGGTGGTGCCGCCCGCGTTCCACACCCTGACGGTCCGCGGCTCGGGCAACGCGCTGTCCGCGCACCTGGCGGAGACCGCCGAGGAGGTGTTCTCGGGCGGCACCCCGGCCGAACGCAACGACTTCGCGGTGGTCGCGGCGATGCTCGCCGAGCACTTCGCGGCGGCGGACGTCGCGTACGCGGGTGTCGGCGCGCTGCTGGTGAACGGCCGGCGCTCCCGGGTGTCGCTGGTGGTGTCGACCGTCCAGTGCTCCCAGCCGATCCAGGAGTTGGCGGTGGACCTGTCCACCGAGCGCCCGTACGCCGAGGTGTGGACGGTGCTGCTGCCGTCCGGCCCGGCGGCGCTGCTGGTGGAGACCCGGGCCGTGCCCGCGCTGAAGGAACTGCGGGACGAGGACCCGAGCGGCCGGGTGGTGAGCACCGTGGTCGAGGCGTTCCTGCCGATGCCGGACGGGGCCACCGTGCTGACCGTCCAGCTGACCACCTCGGACCCCGAGGACTGGGACGTGTACACCGAGGTGTTCGCCGACCTGCTCTGCACCGTCCAACTCGCCTGGGACGGCGTGTCGGTGGCCCCGACCCCGGTACCGGTCGGACGGGCCCTCCCCGCCCAGCCGGCCGCCGCGCCCCCGGCCGCACCCGCGCCCACGCCGGTGCCCGCCCAGGCCCAGGCACCCGCTCCGCCGGTGCAGGTGCAGGTGCCGGTCGCCGCTGCGCCCGAGCAGCCCGAGAACCCGCCGGGCACGGCGGTGCGGGTGCCGCCCTCCGACTTCAACCCGTTCGGCACCCCGGCCCCGGGCGACCTGCCCACGCAGAGCACCGCCTCCCCGGTGCTGGCCTCCACGGACGCGTTCGCCGCCCCGGCGCCCACCCCGGCCCCTGCCTCGCCGATCGACGAGGACGGGGAGCCCAAGGGCCGCCTGGTCAAGGTCCCGCCGGCCGACTTCAACCCCTTCGTCTCCCTCGCCCCCGCACCCGCCGCCGCAGCCCCGACCGCACCCACCGCCCCAGCCGCCGACCCCTTCGCAGGCAGCGACCCGTTCGCCGCCTCGGCACCGGCCGCAGCCCCGGCAGCCGAACCGGAGGAGGCCGACCCCACCAAGGGCCGCCTGGTCAAGGTCCCGCCCGCGGACTTCAACCCCTTCGCGTCCCTCGCCCCCGCACCCGCCGCCGCGGCCCCGGCCGCGCCCGCCGCCCCGGCCGCACCCGACCCCTTCGCAGGCAGCGACCCCTTCGCCGCCGCAGCACCCGCCCCGGCAGCCCCGGCCTCGGCCGAGGAGCCCGAGGAGGCCGACCCCACCAAGGGCCGCCTGGTCAAGGTCCCCCCGGCCGACTTCAACCCCTTCGCCTCCCTCGCCCCCGCACCCGCCCCGGCAGCCCCGACCGCACCCACCGCACCGGCCGCCGCCGACCCCTTCGCAGGCAGCGACCCGTTCGCGGGCAGCGACCCCTTCGGCGCCCCGGCACCGGCCGCTCCCACACCGCCCCAGGAGCCCGAGGAGGCGGACCCCACCAAGGGTCGCCTGGTCAAGGTCCCCCCGGCCGACTTCAACCCCTTCGCCGCCGCGGCCCCGGCCGCGCCCGCCCCGGCAGCCCCGGCCGCCGAACCGGAGGAGGCCGACCCGACCAAGGGCCGCCTGGTCAAGGTCCCGCCGGCCGACTTCAACCCCTTCGCCTCCCTCGCCCCCGCACCCGCCGCCGCGGCCCCGGCCGCGCCCGCCGCACCGGTCCCCGCCCCGGCGGCTCCGACCCCGCGTCCGGCCGCCGCCGACCCGTTCGGGACGACGCTCTCCTCCGAGCCGTCCGACCCGTTCGGCACCGTGACCACTCCGACCGCCGCCCCTGCCCCGGCCGCGAACATCCCCCCGCGTCCGAGCGCCCCGCCGATCGTCCCGGCCCCGGCCGCCGAACCGGAGGAGGCGGACCCCACCAAGGGCCGCCTGGTCAAGGTCCCCCCGGCGGACTTCAACCCCTTCGCCGCCGCAGCCCCGGCCGCGCCCGCCGCGGGCCAGGCCGAGGAGCCGGAGGAGGCCGACCCGACCAAGGGCCGCCTGGTGAAGGTCCCGCCGCCGGACTTCAACCCGTTCGGCGCGGCCGCCCCCAGCGCCCCCGCCCCGGCCCAGCCCCAGGCTCCGCCGCCCCCGCCCCCGGCCAGCCCCTTCGGCTGATCCCCCGTAGCACCGCACCACCGCACCACCGAACGGCGAGCCGACCCCGGCTCGCCGTTCGCGTTCCCGTCCCGGAACCGCCCTCGCCCCTCGCCCCGAAACCTCCCACCCCGAAACCTCCCCACCCCCACTGTCAGCGGCCGTTGCGAAGATCGCCGCACCACCACAGGAGGAGAAACACCATGGGCGCCTGGGACACCGGCCACTTCGACAACGACACCGCCGCCGACTTCGGAGGCAGCCTCGACGAGACCGCCCCGGCGCAGCGCGCCGAGCTGATCCGGGCCGTGCTGGCCGAGGCCGCCGGGGAGGAGGACGACCTGGACTCCGACGTGGCCCTCCAGGCGGTGGCCGCCGCCGCGCTGGTGGCGGCGCAGTGCCCGGGCGGCGAGCCGGTCACCACCGCGTACGGGCCGCAGGAGCCGCTGCCGCCGTTCCCGGCGGAGTTGCGCCCGCTGGCGGTGGCCGCGCTGGACCGCGTCCTGGGCGCGGACTCCGAGCTGGCCGAGCTCTGGGACGAGACCGACCTGTCCACCGACTGGCGCGAGGGCATCGACCGGCTGCGCACCGTCCTGCGCCCGGCCTGACCGCCCGCGGCCCGACAGTCGGCCGCCGACCACAGCCGCAGCCACAGCCGCAGCCACCCCCGACGTCCCGTCAGTTCACCTCCACCGCCCGCCGGTCGTCGACCTCCTCGGCGAGCACGGCCATCCGGTACAGCGTGACGAAGTAGCTGGTGGCGTAGGTGTCGGCGGCGACGGCCGGCAGCAGGTCGGCGAGCAGGGCGCGGCGCTGGCGCAGGTGTTCGCGGTGGCGGTCGGCGAGCGGGCCGTCGAGGGCGGCGACGGTGCAGCCGGTGAGGGTGGTGGCGAGGGTGACGAGGCTCGTGCCACCGGGTTCCCGGTCGTACCAGCCCGGGGGGAACCGCAGGGCGCCGAACTCCTCGAGGAGTTGGGCCAGCAGTTCGATCTCACGTTCGAGCATGCCAATGATCATGCCGCACCCACCGCGCGATTGGGAACGCGTGTCACACACATCACCCTCACTCCGCCCCCTCCCACCCAGGTCCGTCACCTGATTTCCACCGCGTCCGCACCCCCGGAGGAACCGCCGCTCAAACCCCCAATCCCCGTCCCCTTGCGGCAATTTCCGCATGGTCCAGACCTATTGCCATTCCATTACCCGATCCCTACCCTCCAATGACACAGGAACTCCCGGGCTCCCCGACGGCCAAGGAGTCCGCCGCCCGCGCCCGCCCGCCAGGGCCCACCGGGCCGCGGCCTGCTCGATCCGCACCTGCACACGCGAACCCCTCCTCCCCACAGGCAGTGGAGCCTGCCCGCGCGTGCCTCGCGCGGCGCCGCTCCCGGACAGGAGCCCTTCATGCGCAGACGTCGGTACCGCCTCCCCCTGCTCGCCGTCGGTAGCCTGCTCGCCCCGCTGCTGGCGGTCTCCCTCCCCGCCCGGAGCGCGCACGCCGCCGAGCCCACCGCGGTCTTCCACAAGGACCAGGACTGGGGCTCGGGTTACGGCGGCGGCTACACCATCACCAACGCGGGCAGCACCGCGATCAACGGCTGGACGCTGGAGTTCGACCTCCCCGCGAACCACGCCCTCGGTTCGCTGTGGAACGCCACGTACACCGCCGCGGCCTCCCACGTCACCGTCAAGAACCCGGGCTGGCAGCCGCAGATCGCCCCCGGCGCCTCGTACGACTTCGGCTTCAACGTGGCCTACTCGGGCCCGTTCGCCGAGCCGAGGAACTGCAAGCTGAACGGCAAGCCGTGCGACGGCAGCGGCGGCGACGACCAGGCCCCGACCGCCCCGACGGACGTCACCGCGACGCAGTCCGGCCCGGGCCGGGCCGCCGTGTCCTGGACGGCGTCCACCGACAACGTGCGGGTCGCCGGGTACGACGTGTACGAGGGCGCGGCCAAGGTCTCCACGGTGACGGGGGACGGCACGGCGGTGACGATCGGCGGCCTGGCCGACGGCCGGCACACCTTCACCGTGGTCGCGTTCGACACCTCCGCCAACCGCTCGGCGGCCTCCGCCCCGGCGACGGTGGACATCACCCCGCCCCCGCCGGACACCGTGGCCCCCTCCGCGCCCGGCACCCCGGTGGGCACCTCGGCGGGCGCCACCAGCCTCGGCCTGGCCTGGGGCGCGGCGACCGACAACGTCGAGGTGACGGCGTACGACGTGTACAAGGGCGGGACGCTGGCCCTCACCGTCGCCGCCCCCACCACCTCGGCAACCGTCTCCGGCCTGTCCCCCGACACCCCGTACACCTTCACCGTGAAGGCCCGGGACGCGGCGGGCAACACCTCCCCGGCCTCCAACCCGGTGACCCTGCGCACCGGCAAGGTGAATCCGCGGACCGGCCTGACCATCGGCTACTTCACCCAGTGGTCGGTGTACGCCCGCGGCTACAGCGTGAAGCGGCTGGACACCTCGGGCAGCGCCGCGAAGCTGGACTACCTGAACTACGCGTTCGCCAACATCCACCCGTCCACCAAGCAGTGCTTCCTCACCAACAAGGCGGCGGGCAACGACTCCGACCCGAACGCGGGCGACGGCGCGGGCGACGCCTGGGCGGACTTCGGGCGCGGCTGGGACGCGGGCACCTCGGTGGCCGGGACGACCGACACCTGGGACCAGAAGCTGGCCGGCAACTTCAACCAGCTCAAGCAGCTCAAGGCCAAGTACCCGAACCTCAAGGTGCAGATCTCGCTGGGCGGTTGGTCCTACAGCAAGTGGTTCTCCGACGCGGCGGCCACCGACGCCTCGCGCAAGGCGCTGGTCTCCTCCTGCATCGACCTGTACATCAAGGGCAACCTGCCGGTGATCGACGGCCGCGGCGGCGCCGGTTCGGCGGCGGGCATCTTCGACGGCATCGACCTGGACTGGGAGTGGCCGAACTCGGAGGGCCACCTCGGCAACGTGATCCGCCCCGCCGACAAGGCCAACTACACCCTGCTGGCCCAGGAGTTCCGCCGCCAGCTGGACGCCCTCGGCGCCACCACCGGCAAGCACTACACGCTGAGCGCCTTCCTGCCCGCCGACCCGGCGAAGATCACCGCGGGCATCGACATCCCGGGCCTGTTCGGTGCGTTCGACTTCGCCACCGTCCAGGGCTACGACTACCACGGCGCCTGGGAGACGACCACCAACCAGCAGTCCGCCCTGCGGGTCGCCGCCGGTGACCCGTCCACCCCGGACCGGCGGTTCAGCTCGGAGATCGCCATCAACGCGTACGTCAACGGCGGCGCCCCGAAGTCCAAGCTGACCCTGGGCGTCCCGTTCTACGGCCGCGGCTGGACGGGCGTGCCGCGCGGCAGCACCAACGGCCTGTTCCAGACCGCGACCGGCCCCGCGCCGGGCAGCTACGAGAACGGCTTCGAGGACTACCACAAGCTCAAGGAGAAGCTGGCGGGCGGCGGTTACACCCTCTACCGGGACGAGGCGGCCGGCCACGCCTACCTCTACAACGGCACCGTGCTCTACACCTACGACGACCCGACGGAGATCACCCGGAAGGCCGGCTGGATCAAGGACCAGGGCCTCGCCGGGGCGATGATCTGGTCCTTCGACGGTGACACCGCCAACGGCGAGTTGATGACGGCGCTCGCCAACGGCCTGAAGTAGCAGGCGGGTTCAGGCGCGGCGTGCCAGGTGGACGACATCCGGCACGCCGCGCTCGACCGGGATCTCCTCGGTCCGCACATCAGTGAACCCGGCCTCGCGCAACGCCTGTTCGAAGGCGGCGGACGGCTGGGCGCTCCACACCGCCAGCACCCCGCCGGAGTTGAGCCGGGCGGCGGCGCTCGCCAGCCCGGCCGGCCCGTACAGCCGGTCGTTCTCGGCGCCGACCGTCCAGTCCGGCCCGTTGTCGATGTCGAGGCAGAGCGCGTCGTAGCGCTCCCCGCCCGCCGCCAGGTACGCCACCAGGTCGGTGTGCAGCACCTCGACCCGGGGGTCGTCCAGCGCCCCGGCGGAGAACGCGCCCAGCGGACCGGTGCGGTGCCAGTCGATGATCGCCGCCTCCCGCTCGGCCACCGCGATCCGCGCCCAGCGCGGCTCGGCGGCGGCGTGCGCCAGCGAGAAGCCGACGCCCAGCCCGCCGATCAGCACGCTGGGGCGCGCCACCGCCGCGAGCTCGTCCAGCGCGGCCTGCACCAGCAGCCGTTCGGAGCGGCCGTCGACGGTGTCCATCAGGAAGCAGCCGTTCACGATGACCTCGCAGTGCCCGCCGCGCCGCCGCAGCACCACCTCGCCGCCGGCGCTCTCCCGCCGGTCGAGCACTTCGGCCTCGGACAGGCCCTGGCGGCTGGGCAGCACGGACATCCGGCAACTCCTGGGAAGGTCGGCACCGATCGTGGACCTCCTGACCCTAGCCGACCCGCCCGGTCACCGACCGCTACCCCTGCGGGTCGGGCGTCAGTCCGGCCGCCGCGACCGGCGCGCCGCCCTTCGCCTTCGGGCTGCGCCGCCCGCGCCGCTCCAGCCACTTGGCGAACCAGGACAGCAGCAGACACATGCCGATGTAGACCGGGGCGATCACCATCACCACCGGGATGAACGGCAGGTCGTAGTCCAGGTTGGTGGCGATCAGCTTCCCGGCGTGCAGGAACTCCTCGTAGGTGATCAGGAACCCGAGCGAGGTGTCCTTGAGCGCCACCACCAGCTGGCTGACGATGGTCGGCAGCATCGCCCGGTTCGCCTGCGGCACCAGCACGTACGCCATCACCTGGGTCTTGCGCAGCCCCAGCGCGTACGCCGCCTCCCGCTGCCCCCTGGGCACCGCGAGCACGCCGGCCCGGAACACCTCGGCCAGCACCGAGCCGTTGTACAGCGTCAGCCCGGCGACCAGCGCCCACATCGGCGGGGCCTTGAGCGCGACGAAGATGAAGAAGATCATCACCAGCAGCGGCATCGCCCGGAAGAACTCCACCACCAGGGTGGACACCCAGCGCACCACCCGGTGGTCGGAGAGCCGCCCGGCGGCGAACAGCGCACCGAAGGGCAGCGCGAACAGCACCGTCCAGCCGAACGCCTTCAGGGTGTTGGCCAGCCCGCGCAGCAGCAGCTCCTGAACGCCCTTGTACTCGAAGGGCATCCACTTCTGGTACGTGAACTGCTGGGTGTGGAACAGCATGTAGACCACCCAGCCGATCACGGCGGCGATCACCAGCAGCGCCAGCCACCCGTACAGCCGGTGCCGGGCCAGCGCCTTCGGGCCCGGCACGTCGTACAGCGCGGAGGACTCCACCGTCATCGGAACACCTCCGTCATCGGGGCACCTGCCGCCATCGGGGCACCGGCCGTCATCGGGACACCGCCACCCGTCGCTCCAGCAGGTTGAACAGGGCGCTGATCGCCAGCGTCAGGATCAGGTACCCGACCGCGATCCAGACGAAGGTCCAGACGATGCCGTAGCCCAGCTCGTTGATGGTCCGGTAGGTGCCGAGCAGTTCGACCACGCTGAACGAACCCGCGATCGCGGTGTTCTTCGCCAGCGCGATCATCACGCTGCCCAGCGGCGCGACCACCGAGCGGTACGCCTGCGGCAGCACCACCAGGCCCAGCGTCTGGGTGAACGTCAGGCCCAGGCTGCGGGCCGCCTCGCCCTGCCCGACCGGCACCGTGTTCACCCCCGAGCGCAGCGTCTCGCAGACGAACGCCGAGGTGTAGCAGCCCAGCGCCAGCACCGCGAAGGTGAAGAACGGCAGCGTGATGTCGAACCGGGGCAGCCCCAGCACCACGATGAAGAACAGCAGCGTCAGCGGCGTGTTGCGCAGCACCGTCACCCACCCGGTGCCGAACGCCCGCAGCGGCCGCACCGGCGACACCCGGAACCCCGCGACCACCACCCCGAGCCCCAGCGCCAGCGCCGCGCTCACCAGGGTCAGCCACAGCGTGCCGAGGAACCCGTGCCAGTACGTGGACCAGTTGTCGGTCAGGACGTTCACCCGTCCTCCTCCCTGCTCACTGGTAGCGGCCTGTCCGGTCGTGCTCTCACTGGTGACGGCCTCACTGGTAGCGGTCGATCGGCGGCGGCTCGGGCGCGGGCACCCCGGACAGGCCGAGCGTCGCCTCGTACGCCTTCTTCCAGTCGCCGTTCTGCTCGTGCCGCTGCAGCGCGTCGTCCAGCGCCAGCCGCAGCACGGTGTCGTTCTTCGGCACGCCGATGCCGTACGGCTCCTTGGAGAACGGCTGCCCGGCGATCTTCAGCTCGTCCGGGACCTTCGCCGCGTAGCCCTGCAGGATCGCGTTGTCGGTGGTCACCGCGTCGACCTGACCGGTGATCAGGTTGTCCACGCAGGCCGAGTAGGTGTCGTAGCCGATCAACTTCGCCTGCGGGTAGTCCTGCTGGATCCGCTGGTACGGGGTCGACCCGGCGGCCGAGCAGACCTTCCGCCCGGCCAGGTCCTGCGGGCCGTTGATCTTCGTCTCGTTCTTGCGGACCAGCAGCGCCTGCCCGGCGATGAAGTACGGCCCGGCGAAGCCGACCAGCTTCTTCCGGTTGGCGTTGATGGTGTAGGTGCCCACGTAGTAGTCGACCTGCCCGTTCTGCAGCGCCGTCTCGCGGTTGGCGGAGGCGATGGTGCGGAACTCGATCTGCTCGGGGGCGAAGCCCAGGTCGGCGGCGACCATCTTGGCGATCTCGATGTCGAAGCCGGAGTACTCGCCGGTCGCCGGGTTCTTCTGCCCCAGGTACGGCTGGTCCTCCTTGGCGCCGACCACCAGGTGGCCGCGCGAGCGGGCCGCGTCCAGGGTCGGCGAACCGGTGACGGTGTCGCTGCTGCGCACCTGGTAGCTGGGCAGCGCGCTGGGCTGCGGGCCCTTCGGCGGCGGGGTGCCCTCCTTGCCGCAGCCGGACAGGCCCCCCAGCACGGCCAGCAGGACGAGCACGGACAGCACGACGTTCTTCCTCACCCGAACCACCTCAGTGCTTCAGGATCTTGGAGAGGAAGTCCCGGGCCCGTTCGCTGCGCGGGTTCGCGAAGAACTCCTCGGGGACGCGGTCCTCGACGATCCGCCCGTCCGCCATGAACACCACGCGGTTGGCGGCCGACCGGGCGAAGCCCATCTCGTGGGTGACCACCACCATGGTCATGCCCTCGGCGGCCAGCGAACGCATGACCTCCAGCACCTCGTTGATCATCTCGGGGTCGAGCGCCGAGGTCGGCTCGTCGAACAGCAGCGCCTTCGGGTCCATCGCCAGCGCCCGGGCGATCGCCACCCGCTGCTGCTGGCCGCCGGACAGCTGCGCCGGGTACTTGGCCGCGTGCGCCGCCAGCCCGACCCGCTCCAGCAGCTGCCGCCCCTTGGCCTCCGCCTCGGCCTTCCCCCGTCTGCGGACCTTGACCTGGGCCAGCGTCACGTTCTGCAGCACCGTCTTGTGCGCGAACAGGTTGAAGGACTGGAACACCATCCCCACCTCGGCGCGCAGCTTCGCCAGCCCCTTGCCCTCCGCGGGCAGCGGCTGCCCCTCGATCAGGATGCTGCCGCTCTCCACCGTCTCCAGCCGGTTGATCGCCCGGCACAGCGTGGACTTGCCCGACCCGGACGGGCCGATCACCACCACGACCTCGCCCCGGCCCACCGTCAGGTCGATGTCCTGGAGCACGTGCAGCGCACCGAAGTGCTTGTTCACCCCGCGCAGTTCGATCAGCGGCTCCCCCGCCGACCCGCCCGGCGCCCCGGCCGCCGACGCCCCCGTGCTCTCCCCCGGGGCCGTCACCTGCTGCGCCGCCCCTTCAGCAGCCAGCCCAGCGCCGTTCCGGCCAGCAGCGTCGCCAGCAGTGCGATCCACAGCGGGCAGGTGACGGTGAACACCCAGAACTGGATCTTCACCTTGTCCAGGTTGGCGAACAGGAACCAGACCGCCAGCACCACGATGACGCCGATCCCGATGTACCGGGTCGGAATCCCCGCGATCTCGTTGCGCTGGGTGCCTGACGGAGAACCACCTGATGTCTTGGTCACCCCCGCAGTCTGCGCCCGCCCCCACCCACCGACCGCCGCGCCACCCCGCCGCCCCCGCC
>NZ_JOGH01000161.1:0-11479 GCF_000721345.1 Kitasatospora sp. NRRL B-11411
GGCTCCCCCCTCCCCTCCCCCCACCGCCTCATGACCCCCGACCTGGCCGGCGCCCGGTACCGCCGACTGCCCACCTCCGCGGGGCCGGTCGACCTCTGGTGGCACGTCAGCCCGCGGCGGCCGCCGCTCCGCGGGCGGGTGCTGCTGGAGCACGCCGTCGCCGCCCACTGCGCCCGCCCGGCGGCCGAGGTGACCGTGGTGGCCGACCCGCTCGGCCGTCCGGCGCTGCCGCTGAGCGGCTTCCCGCCGCTGCGCCTGTCCGCCGCGCACAGCGGGCCGGTCACCGTGGCGGCGGTGCTCCCCGTCCGGCACCCCGGCACGCTGCTGGGCGTCGACGTCGAGCACCTGGCCGCGCCGCCGTCCGCGCAGTTGCTGGACCTGGCCCTGACCGTCGCCGAGCGGGCCGCGCTGGCCGAACTGCCGCCCGCGCTGCGGCTGTCGGGCTTCCTCTCGCTCTGGACGGCGAAGGAGGCGGTGGCCAAGGCCGTCGGCTGGCCGCTGCTGCGGGCCCTGGTGGACGTGGAGATCGGCCTGCGCCCCCGGCCGGTGCTGGCCCGGCTGGGCCGGGACCGGGCCCCGCGCGGCTGGTTGCTGGTGCCGCTGCGACTGCCCGGCCGCCCGCACACCGCCACCCTCGCCCTGCACGACCCACCCCAGCGGATCCGACCGTCCCGGCCGCACCGCCCGCCCCTCCGTCCCTGCCGCTCGCCCCACCCCCGACGGGAGCACCCCCCATGGACCTCACCGGGAACGTCGCCCTGATCACCGGCGGCACCCGCGGCATCGGCCTCGCCATCGCCCACACCCTGCACGCCCACGGCGCCCGGCTGCTGCTCACCGGCCGTTCCGAGCGCAGCGGCCGGGCCGCTCTCGACCGCCTGGGCAGCGGGCCCGACCTCGCCTTCCACCCGGCCGACGCCACCGTCCGGGCCGAGGCCGAGGGCGCGGTGGACGAGGCAGTGCGGCGGTACGGGCACCTGGACGTGGTGGTCAACAACGTCGGCGGCGCCACCGACTTCGCCACCGTCGCCGACATCACCGACGAGGTGTGGCACGGGACGTTCGCCCTCAACCTCGACTCCGCGCTGCACACCACCCGCCGGGCGCTGGCCCACCTGCTGCCGCAGCGCTCCGGACGGATCGTCAACATCGCCTCCGTCGAGGGCCGCGACCCGGACCCGGGGCTGTGCGCGTACGCCGCCGCCAAGCACGCGCTGATCGGGCTGACCAGGGTGCTGGCCAAGGAGGTCGGGGGGTACGGCGTCACCGCCAACTGCGTCTGCCCGGGCGCGGTGGAGACCGACTGGTTCACCGAGCAGGGGCCGCGGGCGGCGGAGGTGCTCGGCACCGACTACCCGGGGCTGGTCCGGCACTTCACCGGCCGCACCGTCACCGGCCGGCTGACCCGCCCGGACGAGGTGGCCGCGGCGGTGCTGCTGCTGGCCTCCCCGGCGGGCGCGGGCATCACCGGCGCCTGCATCCCGGTCGACGGCGGCGCCACCGGCTGACCCCTTCTTCCCCCCGTCCGCCCGTCCCCCCGTCCCCCGTCCCGTCTTCCCCCGCCCCCATCCACTCCCGGAAAAGTCGTTGTACACCGTAGAAGAACTCCTCTACGGTGTACAACGCACGGCCGACCGGTCGTGCCCGCCCTGTCTGCTGCCCTCCGGGAGTCCCTTTTGTCACAGCCGTCCGTCCCCCTGCCCATCGCCCCGCACCCCCGGCGGTGGGTCATCCTGGCGGTGGTCTGCCTGGCCACGCTGGTGGTGCTGCTCGACAACACCGTGCTCAACGTGGCCATCCCCTCCCTGACGGAGGACCTGGGCGCGGGCACGGCCGACATCCAGTGGATGATCAACGCCTACGCGCTGGTCCAGTCCGGCCTGCTGCTGACGGCCGGCAGCCTGTCCGACCGGTACGGGCGCAAGCGCGCCCTGCTGGTCGGCCTGGCGCTGTTCGGCCTGGGGTCGGCGGCGGCCGCCCTCGCCCAGACCTCCGGGCAGCTGATCGCCGCCCGGGCCGGCATGGGCATCGGCGGCGCGCTGCTGATGACCACCACGCTGGCGGTGGTGATGCAGGTGTTCCAGGGCCCCGAGGTACCGAAGGCGATCGGGATCTGGGGGGCCGTCAGCTCGCTGGGCTTCGCGGGCGGCCCACTGCTCGGCGGCGTGCTGCTGGCGCACTTCTGGTGGGGTTCGATCTTCCTGATCAACGTCCCGGTGGCGCTGCTCGGCCTGGTCGCGGTCGCCCGCCTGCTCCCGGAGAGCAAGGACCCTTCGGGCCGCCGGCCGGACGTACCGGGCGCAGTGCTGTCCACCGTCGGCATGGTCGGCCTGGTGTACGCGATCATCTCCGGTCCGGTGCACGGCTGGGGCTCCGGCCCGGTGCTGCTCGCGGCGGGGGTCGGCCTGGCCGCGCTGGCGGGCTTCGTCGCCTGGGAGGTGCACACCCCCACCCCGATGCTGGACATGGGCTTCTTCCGGAACCGGCGCTTCAACGGCGCGGTGGCGGGCGGCATCCTGGTCGCCTTCGGCATGGCCGGCTCGCTGTTCCTGCTCACCCAGTACCTGCAGCTGGTGCTCGGCTACCGGCCGCTGGAGGCGGGCCTGCGGATGTCGCCGCTGGCCCTGGTGATCGTGCTGCTGAACCTGTCGGGCGTCGGCGCCCGGCTGCTGCCGAAGATCGGCTTCGCGGGTGCCGTCGCCCTCGGCATGGGGCTGCTGGCGGGCGGCCTGGCCGTGGTCGCCGCGATGGGCTCGGGCCACGGGTATCCGGGGCTGCTGGCCGGCCTGCTGCTGATGGGCTGCGGCATCGCGGTCGCCAGCCCGGCGATGGCGGCGGCCGTGATGGGCGCCATCCCGCCGGAGCGGGCGGGGGCCGGCGCGGGCGTGCAGGGCACGGTCACCGAGTTCGGCGGCGGTCTGGGCGTCGCGGTGCTCGGCGCGGTGCTCGGCTCCCGGTTCGCGGCGGGCCTGCCGGGGTCGGTCCCGGTCTCGGCGGCGAAGTCGCTGCCGGAGGCGCTGGCCGCCGCCCCGGACGAGGCCGCCCGCACCGCGGTGCGGGACGCCTTCGCCCACGGCCTGACGGGCAGCCAGCTGATCGGCGCGGCGGCCGTCCTGCTCGGCGGCCTGCTCTCCGCGGCCCTGCTGTACCGGGCCGACCGCCCGGCCCCGGGAGCACCCGTCGCCCCGCAGGAGCAGGACGCCGTCCCGGCCGCGCACTGACGAACCGCCCCCTCCCCGGCTCGGGGCCCGTGCACACCGCGCGGGCCCCGGGCCCTCCCTTTCGGCTCTTGCCGGGCGCCGAGGGGGTACCTCCCAGCCCCCTCGGGACAGGGGGGGGGAGCCGCGCGCTGATCCGACAAGATCCGAAAGAGAGGCCCCAAGCCGTACGGTGTGGAAGCACCCGTCGAAGTGAAGGAGCAGCGTGGCCACCAAGCGAGCCTCGCAGGTCAAGAAGAGCGTGTGGATCACCCCCGGCCCCGTCCGGGGCCGCCGCTCCCCACGGGCCGGCGAGGGCGGTCCGGGCAGCCTGGACCGCGAGGTGATCGTCGCCGCGGCGATCGGCCTGCTGGACGCCCAGGGCGAGGCGAAGTTCTCGATGCGCGCCCTGGCCGCCCGGCTCGACGTCACACCGATGTCCCTGTACTGGTACGTCGCCGACAAGGACGACCTGCTGGAGCTCGCCCTGGACGTGGTGGCCGGCGAGATGGTGCTGCCCGAGCCGGGCGACGGCTCCGACTGGCAGTCCGGCCTGCGCGCCCTCGCCGTGACGTGGCGGGCGGCGATGCTGGCGCACCCCTGGGCGGTGCGGATCTACGCCGACTACCTGAACATCGGGCCGAACTCGGTCCGGTTCTCCGCCCGCGCCCTGGAGATCGCCCGCACCTCCCCGCTCTCCGAGACCGACGCCATGGCCGCCCTCTCCGCGATCTTCCAGTACACCTACGGCTTCACCTCCACCGAGGTCAACTGGGCCGAGAAGGCCGACCAGGCCGGCACCACCACCGAGGGCCTGGTCGCCGAGATCACCGAGGCCGTCCGCGACCTCCCGGGCGTCGCCGACTCCGGCGTCCTCGTCGAACGCCCCAGCGAGCCCGAACACCTCATCCGCGAACGCGAGTTCCACCGAGCCCTGGACTGGCTCCTCACCGGCATGCAATCCTCCCTCCCCTGAGGGCCGCACGCTGCCCCCTCCTCGTTCCCGAGCAGGCTGCCCGGTGCCGGACGGGGAGCGGAGGTGCTCCACTCCCTCTCCGCCGCCGGGCGATTCGTGCTCGACACGCATGGGGTTCGATGGATGAACCGCCCCGCCGGTTCAGGTGAGTTCCTGTTGGCAGCGCTCCAGCCAGTCGAGTTCGGCCTGGAGGTGCAGGACCTCGCCCTCGATCAACAGGCGTGAGACGCCGTGGTCGGGGGACTGGTCGGCGGTGGCGTGCAGGCCGCGGATGGCGGCGAGGCAGTACGAGCGTTGGAGGTCGATCAAGGTGCGTGGATCGGCGAGACGGGTGCGCGGGGCGAGGACGAGTTTGAGGAAGAACTCCTCGCGGACCTTGGCCCCGTCGGACGGGCGGGCGAACCAGTCGGCGAGGGCTCGTCTGCCGTCGTCGGTGAGGGCGAAGACGCGTTTGGCCGGGCGCCCGTCCTGGGCGACGTCCTCCCCTTCGATCAGGCCGGACTTCTCCAGCCGGCCGAGCGTGACGTAGACCTGCCCGTCGTTGGTGCGCGAGTAGGCCGGGCCGAACGTGGACTCCAGGGCTCTGCGGAGCTGGTAGCCGTGCGCCGGGCCGGTGGCAAGCAGCGCGAGGAGCGGAAGCCGCACTCGGATGCCTCCCTTCGAGGTGAGTGGGGGGAGTGCGCCGTGCGGCCGAACTTCGTCGGTCGTACGCCGGGCGGCTCTCCTGGGCTTTGCCCTACCCCGTTGTGCGCCCCCTTATTCGCCCTGATTCGCCCCAACTGTTGACACTCTCCGTCCCGGGAGGTGACATCTTCATCTCTCGTCTCCTGGACATGCTCTTTGGCCTATACCTAACATCTAGGTATCCCCGAGGAACTGACGAACTGTCAGCCCGGGTCCGTGCCTGTCAGCGCGACCTCCCTCGCGCGCTCCCGTGAAGGTGACGCATGATCACTTCCGTCGTCCCCACCGACCCGCCGCACCCCGCGGAGACCGTCGCGGACTCCGCCGTCCTCACCGCGGACGGCACGTTCCCGGAGGAACGGGCGGCCGCCGCCGCCCCCGACGCGCTGTGGTGGCGCGACGCGGTGATCTACCAGGTGTACGTGCGCAGCTTCCAGGACTCCAACGGCGACGGCATCGGCGACCTGCCGGGCGTGCGGGCCCGGCTGCCGTACCTGAAGCGGCTGGGCGTGGACGGGGTCTGGTTGAACCCGTTCTACCCGTCGCCGCAGCACGACCACGGCTACGACGTGGCCGACTACAAGGGCGTGGACCCGATGTTCGGCACCCTGGAGGACTTCGACCTGCTGGTCGAGGACTGCCGCAAGCTGGGCCTGCGCCTGGTGCTGGACACCGTGCCCAACCACTGTTCGGCCGAGCACCCGTGGTTCCTGGAGGCACTGGCGGCCGCGCCGGGTTCGACGTCCCGGGCCCGGTTCCACTTCGCGGACGGCCGCGGCGCCGACGGCGAGCTGCCGCCGAACAACTGGCGGGCGATGTTCGGCGGCCCGGCCTGGTCCCGGATCACCGAGCCGGACGGCACCCCGGGCCAGTGGTACCTGCACATGTTCACCCCGGAGCAGCCGGACCTGAACTGGCGCAACCCCGAGGTGCCGGTCGAGTTCGAGAAGGTGCTGCGCTTCTGGCTGGACCGGGGCGTGGACGGCTTCCGGATCGACGTCGCCGCGGGCCTGTTCAAGCACCCGGAGCTGCCGGACTCCCCGGACCCGGACGCCGACGAGCGGACCCGCGACTCGGTGAACCCGCTGGCCTGGAACCAGCCGGAGGTGCACGAGGTGTGGCGCTCCTGGCGGGCGATCTGCGAGGAGTACACGGCGCTGGACGGGCGGCAGCGGCTGCTGGTCGGCGAGGCGTCCGTGCCGACCCCGGCCGAGCAGGCCAAGTACGTGCGCGGGGACGAGCTGCACCAGGCGTTCTTCTTCCACCTGCTGCACGCGCCGTGGGACTCCGAGCACTTCCACCAGGTGATCGACGCGGCGGTGCGGGACATCACGGCGACCGGCTCGACCGTCACCTGGGTGCTGAACAACCACGACCAGGTTCGCACCACGACGCGCTTCGGCAGCCCGGAGCGGGCCCGGGCGGCGGCGCTGCTGATGCTGTCGCTGCCGGGTGCGGCGTACCTGTACCAGGGCGAGGAGCTGGGCCTGCCGGAGGTCGACGACCTGCCGGACGAGGTGATCACCGACCCGATCTTCCACCGCACCGGCAACCGCAAGGGCATCCGGGACGGCTGCCGCGTCCCGCTGCCGTGGGCCGGAACCAGGGCGCCGTACGGGTTCAGCCCGGAGGGTTCGGCACCGACCTGGCTGCCGCAGCCGGCCTCGTTCGCCCGGCACACCGCGGAGCGGGCGCTGGCCGACCACACCTCGCCGTACCACCTGTACCGGGAGGCGCTGCACCTGCGCCGGCTGCTGCCGCAACTGGGCGAGGGCACGCTGCGCTGGATCGAGACGCCGCCGAACGTGCTGGCCTTCACCCGGGGCGACGGCCTGCTGGTGGCGACCAACTTCGGCACCGTCCCGGCCCCGGCGCCGGTCACCGGCCAGCCGCTGCTGTCCTCCGGCCCGTGCCCGGCGGGGGTGCTGCCGCCGGCCACCACGGCCTGGTGGATCCTGCCGCGCCGCTGAGGGCCCCGCCCCTGGCGCCTCGCCCCTGGTGCCTCGCCCCGCCCCCGGTGTTCGGCCTGCCGGGGGCGGTCGGCCGGGGGCGCTCTCCCAGGACACGCCCGAAACTCGCAGCGAACTCACACCTTTCCCGAGGTTTGAATCACATAGCCCGGAAATTGAGCTGGAGATAGGCCGGTCTTTACCTGCGGACTGACCGAAATGACCCATTCGGGTGTTCACATCGTGGACATGCGGTCGATGCCCGCAGGTCAGCCCTGTGACAATGGTGCAGACCATCGGTCCCACCCCGTCGACCGACGCGTGTCAGGCGCGCCGCCGACGATCCTCAACGGCGAGGAGGACCAGGGGCACTCCCCGGGACGGGAGCGCCCTCGTGCACCATCCGAATCACGGAAGGTTGTGCCTGAATGCCGGCCACCCCCACCTCCGCCGCGTCCACCGACGCCGGCGCCCGCCTGATCGAGCCGCTGTACCAGGAAGTCCTGCGCCGCAACCAGGGCGAGAAGGAGTTCCACCAGGCGGTCCGCGAGGTTCTCGAGACCCTCGGCCCGGTGCTGCAGCAGCGCCCCGAACTGGTCGACGCCCGGATCATCGAGCGGGTCTGCGAGCCCGAGCGCCAGCTGATCTTCCGGGTGCCGTGGTCCGACGACAAGGGCGGTGTCCACGTCAACCGCGGCTTCCGGGTGGAGTTCTCCAGCGCCCTCGGCCCGTACAAGGGCGGCCTGCGCTTCCACCCCTCGGTCAACCTCGGGATCGTCAAGTTCCTGGGCTTCGAGCAGATCTTCAAGAACGCCCTGACCGGCATGCCGATCGGCGGCGGCAAGGGCGGCTCCGACTTCGACCCCAAGGGCCGCTCGGACGCCGAGATCATGCGCTTCTGCCAGTCCTTCATGACCGAACTCCACCGCCACCTGGGCGAGTACACCGACGTCCCGGCCGGTGACATCGGCGTCGGCGGCCGCGAGATCGGCTACCTGTTCGGCCAGTACAAGCGGATCACCAACCGCTACGAGTCGGGCGTGCTCACCGGCAAGGGCCTGGGCTGGGGCGGCGCGCAGGCCCGCACCGAGGCCACCGGCTACGGCTGCGTGATGTTCACCGAGGAGATGCTGCGCACCCGCGGCGAGAGCCTGGCCGGGCAGCGCGTGGTGGTCTCCGGCTCCGGCAACGTGGCGATCTACGCGATCGAGAAGGCCCAGCAGCTCGGCGCGACCGTGCTCACCTGCTCCGACTCGACCGGCTACGTGGTCGACGAGAAGGGCATCGACCTGGCCCTGCTCAAGGAGATCAAGGAGACCCGCCGCGGCCGGGTCTCCGACTACGCCGAGGCCCGCGGCGAGCACGTGAAGTACGTGGCCGGCACCGGCGTGTGGAACGTCCCCTGCGACGTGGCACTGCCCTGCGCGACCCAGAACGAGCTGCACGAGGCGGACGCCGTCGCGCTGGTCCGCAACGGGGTGAAGGCCGTCGCCGAGGGCGCCAACATGCCCACCACCCCCGAGGCCGTCCGGGTCTTCCAGGAGGCCGGCGTGGCCTTCGCGCCCGGCAAGGCCGCCAACGCCGGCGGTGTCGCCACCTCGGCGCTGGAGATGCAGCAGAACGCCTCCCGCGACTCGTGGACCTTCGAGCACACCGAGGCCCGCCTCGGCGAGATCATGAAGCACATCCACGACTCCTGCTTCACCACCGCCGAGAAGTACGGCAGCCCGGGCAACTACGTGGTCGGCGCCAACATCGCCGGCTTCGAGCTGGTCGCCGACGCGATGCTCGCCCAGGGCCTGATCTGACGCCCTCCTGAGACCCTCCTGACACACCGTCGGGCAACCCGGGCCCGGACCGCGGCGGCGGTCCGGGCCCGCTGCCTTCCCCCCCCCGCCTTCCCGCTGCCGCCGCCGGAGAGGTAGGTTGTGCCGTCCCACCGGGCCCGGCGGGACGGTGCGCACGGGGGAAGGTGGGGATCCGCCATGTCCGGGAAACCGGCGAAGCCGGGGAAGCCCGGGGGGTCGGGAAAGCCGGACCGGACCAAGTACGGGCCGACGCCCGGGCGCGGCGAGCAGCGCGGTCCGGCACCCCGCCGCCGGCTCCCCTCCCCCGTGTCGGCGGTGCTGCGGGCCCTGCTCCCGCTGGCCGGGATCGCCCTCGGGGTGGGCGTGGCGATCGGCGGCGCCGCCGCGATGGGGGACGTCCGCGCGCTGCACCACCGGCCCGAGCTGCGGATGACCATGACCGAGTGCCACACCACCGGCCAGTCCCGGAGCGCGGTCAACCACTGCCGGGGCACCGGCGATCCCGGCAGCACCGGGGTCACCACCGGGACGTGGTACTACAACGGCGCGCCGAACGACTACCGGGTCGGCACCGTCGCCACCGTCCGCTGCACCCCGGACGGCAGCTGCGAACGGCTCGGCGTCGGCAACCACGCCCTGTCCGCCGGCGCCACCGTCGGCGGCCTGCTGCTGGCCGGCGGCGCCCTGACCGCCCTGGTCCGCACCCTGCTGGAGAGCTTCGCCCCGGCCCGCGCGGCGGCCCTGACCGACCGCCGCACCGTTCGCGTCCTGCTGCTGGTCGCCGGGGCCGTCCTGCTGCTCACCGTCGCCGCCTCCGTGCTGTACATGCTCTCCTGACCCGCCGTCAGCAGTCCCGGAGCACCGGAACGGCGGGTCGCACCGGCCGGAACCGCCGCCCGCCGCCGACACTGGCAGGATGCCCGCCCCTTCCCTCCAGCCCGGCCGCCGCACCCTCCTGCTCGCCGGGCTGGGCGGCGCCCTGGCCGCCTGCTCCTCCGGCCACCCCAGCACTCCGACCAGCCCGAGCGGCCCGAACTCCCCGAACAGCCCGAACAGTTCCCCCAACGCCAGCACCAGCACCAGCACCAGCACCAGCACCAGCAGTGCCTTCCCCGCGCCCGCCGCCTGGCAGCCCGGCCCCGGCGAGCTGCAGCCGGACGTGAAGCTGCGGGCCGTGCAGGTGGTGGAGGCGATCGGCGGGTGGCCGCCGGGCGGGCAGGGCATGGCGGCGGCCCGGCAGCGGGTAGCGGCGCTCGGGGCGGACCCGGGGCTGGCCGACCAGGGCGGCGCGCTGCTGGCGGACGCCCCGCGGGCCGCGCTGGAGGTGGTGTACGCCCAGTACGGCGGGCTGTTGGCGGATTCGGCGAGCGTGCTGGTGGTGTGCCGGCAGTGGCTGGCCGGGCCGGACGGGGCGCCGGTGTCCACCGGCAGCACGGTCGACGTCCGGCTGAGCAGCGCCGCGCCCCGGTGGGAGGTCACCGCGCTGCACCCGGCCGATCCGGGGCCCGCGGCGGCGGCGTTGAGCGATCCGGCGACCAGGGTGCTGGCGCAGCCGCGGATCGCGCTGCCCCCGGCGGCGGTGGCGGACGTGCGCGGCGGGCAGGTGCACGACGCGGCGCTCGCGGCGCTGCTGGCGCTGGCGGGGACGTACGCGTTCGAGGTGAGCGTGGTGCGTTCGGGTCATCCGCTGCTGGTGTTCGGCACGGACCGGCCGAGCGACCACCCGCAGGGGCGGGCGTTCGACACCTGGCGGATCGACGGCCGGGCGGTGGTGGATCCGGCGACCCCGGCCGACCTGGTGGACTCCTTCATGCGGGCGGCCGCGGCGGCGGGTTCGTACAACGTGGGCGGGCCGCGGCTGCTGCCGGGCGGGGCGACGGCGAACCAGTTCTTCAGCGACGCCACCCACCACGACCACGTGCACGCGGGCTTCCGGGGCTGACCCGCCGTCAGGGCGTTGACTCGCCGTCAGGTGGTTGACCCACCGTCAACTCGACGGGTGCGTCCACGAATGATTTGCCTTCGTGTCGGGTGCCGCGAGAATGTATGCCCCGCTGGTCATATCTTCCGAATTCGGATCCATCTGGCCCGTCGGCCCGCGGGGCCCGGGTGTCGTGCGGAGGTGGGGTGGGGTGGTGTCGGTGTCGAAGCGCGCGGTCGGGGCCGCCGCGGTGGCGGCGGGGGTCGCGCTGGCGGCCGTTCTGACGGGGTGTTCGGGCGTCCGCTCCGCGCTGGGCGCCGGCTCGGCGGCCCCGGACCACCGGGCGCAGGAGATCGAGCGGCTCAGGGCGGTGCTCGCGGAGCCGGCGGAGCCGTTCTCGGCGTCGCTGTCGGTGAAGTCCTCGGACGACCGGACCTCGGTCGAGGGCCAGGGCACGGTGACCGTGTCGGACGTCCAGACCGGTGCGACCGGGGAGTGGATGATCGCCGGGAGCGCGCCCGCGCTGGTGTACACCACGACGACCCGGGACGCCGTGTACACCCAGCTCGACGGCGGGAAGTGGCGCCGGGAGACCCGCCAGGGGCAGGCCCTGGTCGCCGACCACCGCCAGTTGGCGCTGGCCCTGCTGGCCGCCGACCCGGCGTCCTACCGGGGCCCGGAGCAGCTCCGCTCCGGCGGCACGGCCTACCGCCTGAACGGGCCGCTGCCGGTCGACCGGCTCTCCGACGCGCTGGGGGTGCTGCGTCAGCGGGTGGCCGACCAGCAGGTCCCGCAGTGCACCACCGACCTGCTGGTCGACGACCGGGGGCGGCTGTCCGAGCTGAGCCTGACCTGCGAGGCCGGCACCTACCGGGCCGTCACCTACCTGGGCCTGGACGGGTACGGCCCGCCCCGCGAGGTCCCGCCGCCCCCCGACGCCGATC
>NZ_JOGH01000162.1:0-10992 GCF_000721345.1 Kitasatospora sp. NRRL B-11411
CCCCGCCACCCCCGCCCCCACCACGGCCACCCGCCGCCCCGGCTTCGGCCCCGGCCGACGCGACGGCGGGACGGACCCCCCGATGGAAACGGCGCCGAGTGTCGTCACGTCGATTCTCCCCACTGCTCCCGCACTCCCGGCCGCCCGCGGCGGCCCTGCACCCGTCATTCGGAGGCCCCCGCCGCGCGGATTGCTCCGAACGGGAACGCGCCGTCCCCGGCCGGGCCCGCCGGGTGCCCGGCCGTCGTCGTCGGGCGCTCAGCCGCCGTCCCCGGGGGCTCGGCCGCCGTCCAGCACCTCGGGCAGCCGCCGCTGCGCCGCGTCCGCCAAGCGCCCGAACTCCCGGCACAGGAAGGGCTCCGCGAGCCGCGCCACCCCGTGGAAGCGCAGCCGGGCCCGGTAGTGGACCACCGCCCCCGCCCCGCCCGGCCCCGGCCGGACGGTGATCTCGTCGACGGCCGTGACCGTCCGGTTGCGCCCGACGAACAGCACCTGGTCCGGCCCGCGGTCCACCAGCTCGTACACCAGCTCGGTGCGCCGCCCGCGGAACACCGAGACGTTCCGCCACCGCGCCCCCGGCCCCGGGGCGCCGGTGCCGATCCGGACGCACTCCGCGGTTCCCGGGTCCCACTCGGCGGCGTGCGCGAAGTCCGCCAGGTAGTCCAGCACCTCGCCCGCCGCCCGGCGGACCGGGATCTCCCGCACCACCTCGATCACCGCTGCCTCCTCGGCCGTAGGGACGTCCGGGGGATTCGGAGCCGGGCCCGGTACGGATGGGTGGCGGCGGTACGGGGTGGGGCGGGGGCGGGCGGGGTGAAACGCTGCACCAGCGCTGCGGGTGGGCATCATCGGCCCGGCGGCGGGACGTTCGTGGGGGGAGGGGTACACGCGGTGGGCGCGGCCCGCCGCACCGAGAGGAGAACCGCCATGCACCCCCACGACGAACCGGTCGCCGACCGCCGCCTGTCCCGGATCCACCGCTTCGGCGCGGGCCTGTGCGCACTCCTGCTGCTGGCCTTCGGCGCACTCGGCCTGGCCGACGGCCTGCCCTTCTTCGGGACGCACGGCGAACACGTCGCCGGACTGTCCAGCAACGGACTGCTCAGCGTCGTCTCGATCGGCACCGCCGCCGTCCTGCTCACCGCCGCGCTGCTCGGCGGACGCGCCGCCTCCACCGTCACCATCGTGGTCGGCACGCTGTTCGTGCTGAGCGGCTTCGTCAACCTCGCCCTGCTGGAGACCTCGGCCAACCTGCTCGCCTTCCGTCTCCCGAACGTCCTGTTCAGCTTCGCCATGGGCCTGCTGATCGCCACCTTCGGGATGTACGGCCGGATCAGCGGCGGCCTCCCGCACGACAACCCGTACTGGCGCCGCCGCCACCCGGAGGCCGTCGCCACCGCCACTGCCGTCCCGGCCGTCCCGGCGGTCGGCCCCGCCGTCCGGCGGGCCGCGCTGCCCGGCGACCGGGGCTGACACCCGCACCCCTCCCTCCCCTCCCTCGCCGAGAGGCGGCAGACCCGATGGACACCCGACTGACCCCGCGGGAGCAGCTCCTGCTCGCGGAGATCGAGCACCACCTGCGCCGGAGCGATCCCCGGCTGGACCGGCGGCTGGACCGCCCGCCCGGCCCCGCCGCCCGCCTGGCCCACCGCCCGGGCCCGCTCGTCGCGGCCGTCGCCCTGCTCGCCACCGTGACGGCCGCCGGCGCCCTGTGGGCGGGCGCCGGCGGCCCCCACCCCCTGCCGGCCGTCCTGCTCGCCGCGGCGGCCGCCCTGCTGTGCGTCCTCGCGCTGCGCCGGCTCGCCCGCCTGCGGCTGGGGTGACGGGCCCGCCGCCCGCTGTCCCCGGAGGCCGCCCGCGGCCGTCCCGGGGGCGGCGTTGCACCCTGTGGTGGAACCGGGCGGGCGGGCCGTGTCCCCTGCGGGGGCGGGCAGTTGGACCGGGCGTGACAGAGCCCGCGCATACCAGCCCGCTGCCCGTGGTCCGCCTCCAGTGGGGGCTGTTGCAGCCCCTGCTGGCGGTCCTCTCGGAGGCCCGCGTCCCGCTCCGGCCGGGCGACCTGGAGCAGTTGCAGCACGCCGCCACGATCGGCCCCGAGTTCGCCCACGCGCTGGCCCGGTGGATCCGCGACGCGCACACCGCGGCCGCGGCCCCCGTCCGGCGGCCGGCGGACGTCCGCGCCCTGGCCCCGCGCCCCGAACGCCCCGCCCTCGGCGGGCCCGGCCCCGCCGCCGTCGCGGACCGGCACGCCTCCTGACCGCCCGCCGCCGCCCGTACGGCCACCGGGGCGGACCACTCGAACGTCGCGGCCCGCGTAACCGTCGCGGGCCGTGGCCCGTTGAACGGAGCATGCCCGTGATCAACGAACCGCGCCGCCCGCAGGGCGGGCACCCGGTGGCGACGCCCCCGCGCGTCCCCGAACCGGCGGATCCCCACCCCCGGCCCGTCGGCCCCCCGTCGAGCGGACACCAGGCCGCCGCCCAACTGCTCGGCCTGCGCGAGGTGGTCCTCCCCGCCGCCGTGGTCGCCGCCGCCGACCTGCTGCTCGGCGACGCCCTCGGCAGCGACGACCCCGTCACCCGCGAAGCCGCCGCCGCCACCCGCGGCCGCCTGCGCGCCGCCCTCGGCCTGGGGTAGCGCCCGCGCCCCGGCGTCGGCCCGTGCGGGAAAACGGGTGGCCGGGGCGGGGGGCGGGGGCGGAGCATGGGGCCATGGCCAGACGTCTGATGTTCGTGCAGTTGAAGACCGGTCACGGCACCGACCGCGGGCCCTCGTGGATCGGGTGGGTGGACTTCTCGAAGACCTGGAGCACGGCGTACTTCCGGGGGCGGACGCTGCGCCGGGCCAAGGGGCTGTCCGCGGCGAACTTCCAGGACGCCGAGACCGGGGAGGAGTTCTGGCTCTCCGCGCCGAAACGGGACCGTACCGACACCCGCTACGGCCCGGCCGGCACCGAGGTCGAGCCGGAGGCCGCCGAGGTCTACCGGGCCTTCCTGGCGGGCGCCGCGCTGCCGGGGCGGGAGAACGGCTGAACGGGGGCGCCGGGCAGCCGTGCTGACGGGGCGTCGGTGCGGGCACGGGGCCGGGGCGGTGGTGCGGGTGCGCGCCGGGCCGCACCGGTCAGGAATCGAGAAGCCCCGGGCGGGCGGCGGGGCCTAGCGTCGGGGGTATGACAGACATCGAGAGCATCACCCTGGACGTGGCCGACCCCGTGGCGGCCGCCCGTTTCCACGCCGACGCGTTCGACCTCGGCGAGGACCGGCTGAAGGTGCGGGCCGCGGCCGAGCCGTCCGAGGGGTTCCGCGGGTTCACGCTGGCCCTGACGGTGCCGCGGCCCGCGGACGTGGACAGCTTCGTGGCGTCGGCGGTGGCCGCCGGGGCCGCGGTGCTCAAGCCCGCGGCGAAGTCGCTGTGGGGGTACGGCGCGGTGGTGCAGGCCCCGGACGGGGCGATCTGGAAGCTGGCGACCTCGGCGAAGAAGGACACCGGCCCGGCCACCCGGCGGATCGAGGAGTTCGTGCTGCTGATCGGGGTGGCGGACTTCGCGGCGACCAAGCGGTACTACGTGGATCGCGGGTTCGCGGTGGCGAAGGGCTTCGGGCGGGTGTACGCCGAGTTCGCGGCCGGGACGGGCGCGGTCAAGCTGGCCCTGTACCGCCGCCGGGCGCTGGCCAAGGACCTCGGGGTGGCCCCGGAGGGCGGCGGCTCGCACCGGCTGACCGTCAACGGCGGCGGCCCGGAGGCGTTCACCGACCCGGACGGTTTCCGCTGGGCGCCGGCCGGTGCGCGGGAAGCCGGTGTGCGGGAGACCGGTGCGCGGGAAGCCGAAGGGCGGGCCGCGGCCTGAGCCGGAATCCGGCCCCGGGCTGCCGGAGGGCTGCCGGAGGGCGGTCGAGTGACGGTTATTCAGTTGCCTTCTGCGGGGGAGCGGTTAGGGTGGCCCGTCATGTCTGCGACCTCCATGGACGACCTCCTGCACCCGCCGACGACTCCCTACGACAGCGGGTTCCTCGACACCGGGGACGGGAACCGCATCTACTACGAGCAACTCGGCGATCCCGGCGGCAAGCCCGCGCTGTACGTGCACGGCGGGCCCGGCGCGGGGGCGCCGCGGCGGGCCACCCGGGCGTGGGACCCGGCGCGCTACCGGGTGATCCGCTACGACCAGCGCAACTGCGGGCGCAGCACGCCGCACGCCAGTGACCCGGCGGCGGACATGGCGCTGAACACCACGCAGCACCTGGTCGACGACATGGAGCGGCTGCGCGAGCACCTGGGCATCGAGCGCTGGCTGCTGGACGGCGCGTCCTGGGGCTCGACGCTGATCCTGGCGTACGCGCAGCAGCACCCGGAGCGGGTGAGCGAGATCGTCATCCAGGCGGTGACCACCACCCGCCGGGCCGAGACCGACTGGCTCTACCACCGGGTGGGCGCCTTCAAGCCCGAGGCGTGGGACCGCTTCCGGGCCGCCGTCCCCGAGCACGACTGGGACGGCGATGTGTACGCCCTGCTGGCCGCCTACGCGCGGCGGATGGAGCACCCCGACCGGGCGGTGCGGGCGGCGGCCGCCGACGCGTGGCTGGCCTGGGAGGACGCGGTGATCTCGGACGAGCCGAACGGCGTCCCCGGCATGTACAGCGACCGGGAGGCCGACGACCGGATCGCGTTCGTCCGGATCTGCGCGCACTTCTTCAGCCGCGGCGCCTGGCTGGCGGAGGACCAACTGCTGCGCGGGGCGCACAGGTTGGCGGGCATCCCGGGCGTGCTGGTGCACGGCCGGTACGACATGGGCAGCCCGGTGCAGACCGCCTGGGAGCTGGCGAAGGCGTGGCCGGACGCCCGGCTGCACATCTTCGACGACTCCGGGCACATCGGGGGCGAGGCGATGCGGCGGACGGTGTTCGAGGCGCTGGAGGAGTTCAAGCTCCGCTGAGCCGGTGCCGCCCGGGTGCGTGCACGACGCGGGCCCGGGCGGCACCGGCCCGGGCGGTCACTTCTGCCAGCCGACCGAGGTGATCACGGTGCTGGCGAGGCTGCCGGCCCCGTAGTTGGCCAGGCCCTTGCGGACGGCGACGATGCTGGGGCGCTGGTAGAGCTCCAGGGTGTGCCCGAGCTCCCAGATCTTCGCGTCGGCCTGGTTGTACAGCTCGGCGGCCTGCGCCGGGTCGAGGGTGGCGGCGGCCTTGCGCAGCAGGGTGTCGATCTCGGGGGTGCTCAGCTTCGAGTAGTTGCCGAACACGTTGTCGCCCTGCGGGGCGCGGTAGATCGCCACCGTCTGGGAGAGCGGGAAGGAGTCGGTGTTGCGCCAGCTGGCCAGGTCGAACTTGCCCTGGTTGACGTACTTGGTGAAGTACTCCTTGCTGGACACCTTGTCGATGGTCAGCTTGACGCCGACCTGCTGGAGCATGTTCTGCGCGGCGGAGGCCAGGTCGGTCTGCGCCTGGTTGGAGCCGTCGCTCAGCACGTAGTGCAGCTCCAGCGGCTGCCCGTCCTTGCTGCGGGTGCCGCCGGCGTCCTTCCAGCCCGCCTCGTCCAGCCACTTCTTCGCGGTGGCCGGGTCGTAGGAGGCCCAGTCGGCGGAGTTGTTCCGGTACCCGTTCTGGTTGGTCATGAACAGGTGGTTGTCCAGCGGCTTGAACTCCACCGGGACGCCCTTGTTGGCGATCTTGATCAGCGAGGCGCGGTCCAGCGCCCGGCCGAGCGCCTGGCGGACCTTCTGGTCGGCGAGCGGGCCGTTGCCGCCGAAGGAGATGTGCACCTCGTCCCAGGGGGTGCCGGTGCGGATCGCCGCGTCGGGGGCGTCCTTGAGCTGGCCGTAGGAGGCCGCGCTGCCCGCCGAGGCCAGGTCGACCTCGTTGTTCAGGAACGCCTGGGTGATCGCGGCGGGGTCCAGCACCCGGTAGGTGATCCGGTCCAGCTTGGGCTTGGGGCCCCACCAGCGCGGGTTGGGGGTGAGGGTGATGGTCTGCGCGGTCTTGTCGGCGTTCGAGACCACGAACGGGCCGCCGAAGACCGGGGTCTTCTCCACCCAGCCCTCGTTGAAGTCCTGCGGGGCGGAGAGCCCGGAGGCGGGCAGCAGCGGGTTGAACAGGTTCTGCCAGTCGGCGTACGGCTCGGCGAAGGTCACCTTGACCTCGCTCGCGTCCGCGCCCTGCTCGACGGCGGATATCTGCTCGTAGCCGGAGGGGTCGGCGATGTTGTACGCCGGGTCCTTGCCGTTGGACGCCTTCCAGACCGCCGCGAAGTCGCGGTAGCCGATCGGGGTGCCGTCCGACCAGGCCGCCTTCGGGTTGAGCTTGTACGTCACCACCTGCGGCGAGGTGGAGGTGACCTCGGCGGAGGCCAGGTAGGCGGGGTCGGGGTGGTAGACGCCCTTGGCGTCGACCCGGAAGAGCTTGGCCTCCACGTAGCCCATGATCTCCACCGCGTCCCCGTACCTGCCGTCGACCTGGTACGGGTTCCACTGGGTGATCCACTGCTGGAGCGGGAGGCGCAGTTCGCCGCCGTCCTTGAGGTTCTCCAGCGGCTGCGGGTTGTTGTCCTCGGCGTCCACGGTGGGCGCCACGGTCTTGGCCACGTCGCCGCCGGAGCCGCCGGAGGAGCTGCAGGCGGTCGCGGCGAGCAGGACGGCGAGGGTCGCCGCGGCGGTGCGGCCGAGCCGGCGGGCGGCGCGGCCCGGGGCGGGGGCGGCGGCCGGGCCCGGGGCGGTGGCCTGGGCGGACGTGGCGGACGGTGTGCGCATCGGCGGAGTCCTCGGATTTCGAAGAGTCGGGGGCCGCCAGGTGTGGCGGCGCTTGATGGTGGGCAGCCAAGTCGGTGCCGACGCGCCGAACGTAACAGCCCGTCAGCCACCCCACCAGGGGTGCGTGCGCAGAACTGATCGAAACGAAACGCGGCGCAACACCACCGCAACACCCCGTCCGCACCCGTCTGATCAGCTGTGACCAGCGGGTTCACCGGACCGGACGGACCCGCCGACGCGGCGGGCTCTGGACGGGCCGCCCGGAGTGGCGTACAACTGCTGCGCGAAAGTGCGTCAAACACCGTACGAGCGAAGGCAAATGACCATGTTCCCCAGGTGTGCGAACCACACCGGAGGCACGCCGTGACGCGATACCTCGCGGGGCGGCTCGGCTACTACGCCGCCCTGCTCACCGCAGCGGTGTTCCTGTCGTACGCCCTCACCGCCACCGCCCTCGGCCCCCGGGCCTACTTCGAGGCCAAGCAGCCGCGCCCCGCCGCGGCCGCCGTCGACCGCCAGCTCACCGCGCTCAACCTCAACGATCGCACCCCCGTGGTCGAACGCTTCGGCACCTGGGCGAACGGACTGCTGCACGGCGACCTCGGCCGCACCATCCACGGCACCGACGTCAACGACGAGTTCGGCCGCCGGATCTGGGTCTCGCTGCGGCTGCTGCTGGTCGGCAGCCTGCTCGGCATGCTGCTCGGCGTCGCCGCCGGGGCGTGGAGCGCGGTGCGCCAGTACCGGCTCTCCGACCGGCTGCTCACCGTGCTCTCCTTCGTGCTGCTCTCCACCCCGGTCTTCCTGCTCGCCCTGCTGCTCAAGAACGGCGCGATCGCCGCCAAGGACGCCGCCGGGCACGAGGTGGTCCCGTTCACCGGCTACGAGACGCCCAACCTGGCCGGCGGACTCGGCACCCACCTCGCCGACTGGGCGCTGCACCTGCTGCTGCCCACCCTCTCGCTCGCCCTCGGCGGCCTGGCCACCTACAGCCGCTACCAGCGCGCCACCATGCTCGACGTGCTCGGCGCCGACTACCTGCGCACCGCCGAGGCCAAGGGGCTCACCCGCGGCCGGGCCCTGCTCAAGCACGGCCTGCGCACCGCGATCATCCCGATGACCACCATGTTCGCCTACGCCTTCCTCGGCCTGTTCACCGGTGCCGCCTTCACCGAGACCATCTTCGGCTGGCACGGCATGGGGGAGTGGTTCATCCAGGCCGTCAACGAACAGGACGTCAACTCGGTGGTCGCGGTCAACCTGTTCGCCGCCGTGGTCGTCCTCGCCGCCGGCTTCCTCGCCGACGCCCTGCACGCCGCGCTCGACCCCCGGGTGAGGACCGCATGACCGCCGAACTCACCGCACTCACCGCGCAGTCGGCCGGCGAAGCGCCCGCACCGCGCGGACGGCTGCGGCTGGCCGCCGCCCGGCTGGCCGGCTCGCGCGGCGCCGTGGCCGGGCTGGTCGTGCTGGTGCTGCTGTTCCTGCTGGCCTTCGCCGGGCCCTACCTGACGCCCTGGGACTACGCCGCGCCCGACTACGCCAGCCTGCGCCAACCCCCGTCCGCCGCCCACTGGTTCGGCACTAACGGGCTCGGCCAGGACGTGTTCGCGCAGACCGTCCGGGGCCTGCAGAAGTCGCTGGTGATCGGCCTGCTGGTGGCGGTCCTCTCCACCGGGCTGGCCTCGCTGGTCGGGGCCTGCGCCGGGTACTTCGGCGGCTGGACCGACCGGGTGCTGACCTTCCTGGTCGACCTGCTGCTGATCTTCCCGGCCTTCCTGGTGATCGCGGTCCTCTCGCCCCGGCTGCGCGGCAGCGGCTGGATCGCCTTCGTGCTGCTGCTCGCCGTCTTCAACTGGATGATCACCGCCCGGGTGGTCCGCTCGATGACCCGCTCGCTGCGCGAGCGCGAATTCGTCGCCGCCGCCCGCTACATGGGCGTCGGACCGTTCCGGATCATCTGGCGGCACGTGCTGCCGAACGTCTCCTCCTTCCTGATCATCGACGCCACCGTCACCGTCGGCGGCGCCGTGATGAGCGAGGCCGCGCTCTCCTACTTCGGCTTCGGCGTCCGCCCGCCCGACGTCTCGCTCGGCACCCTGCTGGCCGCCGGCGCGAGCGACGCCCCGGTCTTCCCCTGGCTGTTCTACTTCGCCGCCGGACTGCTGGTGCTGTTCGTGCTCGCCGTCAACCTGGTCGGCGACGGCCTGCGCGACGCCCTCGACCCGACGGCCGCCGCCGGACGTACCCGCCGCACCCGCCGGGGCGCCCGCCGCCCGCTGCACCCCCCGGCCGGGAGCCGGACCACCGCCACCCCACCGCGCCGGAGCACCCCATGACCGTCCCGACCGCCCAGGCCACTCCGGTCGCCCCCACCGCCCCGCTGCTCGCCGTCCGCGACCTCACCGTCGACTTCGGCGGCCACCCGGCGGTCCGCGGCGTCGACCTCGAACTGCACCGGGGCGAGACGCTCGGACTGGTCGGCGAGTCCGGCTCCGGCAAGTCCGTCACCGCGCTCGCCGTGCTCGGCCTGCTGCCCGCCACCGCCCGCACCGGCGGCTCGGTCCGCCTCGACGGCCGCGAACTGCTCGGCCTGCCCGCCCGGCAGCTCGCCGCCGTCCGCGGCCGCCGGATCGCCATGGTCTTCCAGGACCCGCTCTCCGCCTTCACCCCCGTCTACCGGATCGGCGACCAGCTCGCCGAAGCCGTCCGGGTCCACCAGGACCTCGGCCGGGCCGCCGCCCGCAAGCGCGCCGCCGACCTGCTCGACCTGGTCGGCATCCCCGACCCGGCCCGCGCCCTGGACGCCTTCCCGCACGAGTTCTCCGGCGGCATGCGGCAACGCGCCATGATCGCCATGGCGGTGGCCAACGACCCCGACGTGCTGCTCGCCGACGAGCCCACCACCGCCCTCGACGTCACCATCCAGGCCCAGGTCCTCGAAGTGCTGCGCACCGCCCAGCGCGAGACCGGCGCCGCCCTCGTCCTGGTCAGCCACGACCTCGGGGTGATCGCCGGCAGCGCCGACCGGGTCGCCGTCATGTACGCCGGACGGATCGTCGAGACCGCCCCCGTCGACGACCTGTTCGCCGCCCCCCGGCACCCCTACACGCTCGGCCTGATCGGCGCCGTCCCCCGCCTCGACGGCCCCGGCCGCGCCCTGGTCCCGATCCCCGGCGCCCCGCCCGCCACCGGCGAACCCCCCACCCCGGGCTGCGCGTTCGCCGCCCGCTGCCCGCTCGTCGAGGACCGCTGCCACCAGGACGAACCCCCGCTGACCGCCCTCGCCGGGCCCGCGGCGGCCGTACCCGCCGACGGCGCCGCACCGCCCCGGCCCGCCGCCCACCTCGCCGCCTGCGTGCGCGCCGCGCACCTCGCCGCCGTCCGGCCCGCCCCCGCCGAGGTGTACCCCGTCCCGGAGCTGCCCGCCGCCGCCGTGCGCCCGCGCGCCGAACGCCCGGACGTGCTCACCGTCCGCGGCCTCACCCGCAGCTTCCCGCAGCGCCGCGGCGGCCTGCTGCGCCGCCGGGCCGGCGAGGTGCACGCCGTCGACGGGGTGGACCTCGACATCCGGCAGGGCGAGACGCTCGGGCTGGTCGGCGAGTCCGGCTCCGGCAAGTCCACCACCCTGTACGAGATCCTGCGGCTGGCGGCCCCGCAGGGCGGCCGGATCGAACTGCTCGGCCAGGACACCGCCGCCCTCGACCGGGCCGCCGCCCGGCGGCTGCGCTCCCGGGTGCAGATCGTCTTCCAGGACCCGGCGGCCTCGCTCGACCCCCGGATGCCGATCGGCGACGTGCTCGCCGAACCGCTGCTCGCCCAGCGCACCCCCGCCGCCGAGGCCCGCCGCCGGGTGCCCGAACTGCTGCGCCAGGTCGGCCTCGACCCCGCGCACGCCGACCGCTACCCGCACGAGTTCTCCGGCGGCCAGCGCCAGCGGATCTCCATCGCCCGAGCCCTCGCCGTCCGCCCCGACCTGCTGGCCCTGGACGAGCCGGTCTCCGCCCTCGACGTCTCCGTCCAGGCCGGCGTGCTCAACCTGCTCCAACGGCTGAAGGCCGAACTCGGCCTCGCCTACCTGTTCGTCTCGCACGACCTGTCCGTGGTGCGCCACCTGGCCGACCGGGTCGCCGTCATGTACCTCGGCCGCACCGTCGAGACCGGCACCGCCGACCGGGTCTTCACCCACCCCCGCCACCCCTACACCCGGGCCCTGCTCGCCGCCGTCCCCCGCCCCGACCCCGTCGCCG
>NZ_JOGH01000163.1:0-10931 GCF_000721345.1 Kitasatospora sp. NRRL B-11411
CCCCCACCCCCTCCACCTGCACCACCGCCGAAACGTCCACCCGCGCCGGCCGCGACGGCATCCCGCCCCCCGTGAACGCCTCCACCTCCGCCCGCGCGATCCGGTACTGCTTCCCGATCCGCACCGCCTTGAGCTTCCCGTCCCGCACGTACCCCCGCACGGTCTTCACGTGCAGGCCGAGCAGCTCCGCCACGTCCTCGACGGAGTAGAAATCGTTCATTCCCTATCCTTCCCTATCCCACCCCACTGTACGTCCCGATAGGGAACTTCCCCAGCCCGCCACACCGACCGCCCTTCCTCCTCCCGCTTGCTTCCCCCGTCCCGCGCCCCGCCGGGGGCGCGGGGAACTGCGCGCCCGGCCACCCGCCCGCCGCCGCCTCGCTCCTCCTCCCCCGCCCCGATCCCCCTCCGAAAAACCCCTTGCGCCCCACCCCCCACTCGCTAGAGTGGTCCACGTCCCGCCGCGCCACTGCGCGTTCGCGGGCCCGACGAGAGGAGGTGCAGACCGATGGTTGCCGCCGTGACGCGGTGCGCCTTCGTGTGCGCGCCATACGCCTCCCCCCGTCTTCTTCCCACCGGCTGATCGCGCGTCATCCCGCGCCCCGGTGGGCCACTCCACAGGAGCCACCGCAGTGCGCGAGCGCTTTGCCGACAGCGATTCCTTCTCCCGCATCCGCCCCAAGGGCGCTTCCCGTCGCGGCCGCCGGGCCGACCGCTTCGACGACTCCCAGCCCGAGTACGACTACTTCGCCCCGGCCGGGTTCGAGGCCGACGGCCACGAGAGCACCGACGGCTACGACTACGACGACGCCGAGCAGGAGTTCCTCGTCCCGGTGACCGACGGCCCCGCCGTCGGCGACCGCTGGTCCACCTGGGACCAGTCCACCCCGACCGAGAAGGGCCCCGAGCCGCGCCCCGACTGGGTCGTCACCGAACTCGCCGCGGTGGACACCGAGTTGGGCATCGTGAAGACCGGCAAGGAGGCGGACGTCTTCCTGCTGGAGCGCGCCGTCCCCGACACCGGCCGGCGCACCCTGATGGCCGCCAAGCGGTACCGGGACGCCCAGCACCGGATGTTCCACCGCGATTCCGGCTACCTCGAGGGCCGCCAGCACAAGGAGTCCCGGGTCAGCCGGGCGATGGCCAAGCGCACCGCCTTCGGCAAGGAGGCGATCGCCGGCCAGTGGGCGGCGGCCGAGTTCACCGCGCTGTGCCGGCTCTGGTCGGCCGGTGTCGCCGTGCCGTACCCGGTGCAGATCACCGGCACCGAGATCCTGATGGAGTTCGTCGGCGACGAGGACGGCACGGCCGCGCCCCGGCTGGCCCAACTCCGCACCGAGGAGGCCGACATCGACGACCTGTGGGCCCAGCTGGGCCGCAGCCTCGCGCTGCTGGCCTACGACGGCTACGCCCACGGAGACCTGTCGGCGTACAACATCCTGGTGCACCGCGGCCGCCTGGTGATCATCGACGTCCCGCAGATCGTCGACGTGGTGGCCAACCCGCGCGGCCTCTCCTTCCTGGAGCGGGACGTCCGGAACGTCGGCGCCTGGTTCGTCTCCCGCGGCCTCCCGCCCGCGAGCGTCGAGGCCCTGGTCGAGTCCCTCGCCGCCGACGCCCGCCTGCGCCGCTGACCTCCCACCGGAGGGCGGGGCCCGGCCGCACCCCGGCCCCGCCCTTCCGGGAGCACCGCACACGCACGGGGCGGCCGTCCCCCCGGTCGACTCCCCGGCCGGCTCCCAGGGCTGACCTCCCCTCATCCCGCCGCCTCCGTCCGGCAGTTGTGCCGCGCAACGGGTGTAGAGTCGCCGCGGTCGGACGGGGTCGGGGGCGGCAGCGGCTTCCCCCCGCGCGTTCGAACAGCGAGAATCACTGCTGACACGTCGTACAACATGCTCGGGGGACTGCGGGACATGTGGGGTCGGGGGACCGTGCTCGGGGGCCGCTACGCCCTCTCCGAACGGCTAGGCAGCGGCGCGATGGGCGAGGTCTGGCGGGCCGAGGACCAGGTGCTGGGCCGTCAGGTCGCGGTGAAGATCGTGCTTCCGGCGCTGCTGGAGGACGAGGTCTTCGCCGCCCGGTTCCGCCGCGAGGCGACGGTGCTGGCCGCGATGAACCACCGCGGCGTGGTGCACATCCACGACTACGGCGAGGACGGCACCGATCCGGACGCCCGGACCGCGTACATCGTGATGGAGCTGCTGACCGGCAAGCCGCTCGACCGGGCCCGCGGCCGCACCGCCTTCCCGCCGGACCGGGCGCTGGACGTCGCGGCCCAGGTGCTGGACGCGCTGCACGCCGCGCACCAGCAGGGCATCGTGCACCGGGACATCAAGCCGTCCAACCTGATGATCGACGCGGACGGCCGGGTCACCGTCACCGACTTCGGCATCGCCCGCTCCCTCGCCGACAGCCGGATCACCACCTCGCACGCGGTGATCGGCACCGCCCTGTACATGGCCCCGGAACGTGCCGAGGGCAAGGACGCCTCGGCCGTGTCCGACCTGTACTCGGTCGGAGTGGTGCTGTACGAACTGCTGGCCGGCGCAGTGCCGTTCACCGGCGGGACGCCGCTCGAAGTGGTGCTCAAGCACGTCCGCGAGCCGGTGCCCGAGCTGCCCGCGGAGATACCCGCGCCGGTCCGGGCGCTGGTCGCCCGGGCGCTCGCCAAGCAACCCGAGGACCGCCACCGGGACGCGGCGGCGATGGCCCTCGCCGCCCGCCAGGCGATGTCCACCCCGGCCGGGTTCGGCGCGGTGCTCTCCGCACCCGAGCCCGTCGAACCCCCACCGGCCCTCCCGGCCCCGGCACCGGCACCGGCCGCGTCCGCCACGCCCGCCGTACCCCCCGCCCCCGCCGTGCCGGAGAGCTCCCCGGCCCCGGACAAGCGCGCCGGGCGCCGCCGCCTGGCCACCCTGATCCTGCCGGTGGTCCTGGTCGGCGGCGGTGGCGTGACGGCCCAGCAGTTCGACCTGCTGCCCTGGCAGCACCCGGACCAGCAGGCCACCGCCGGTTCCACCCCGAGCCCCGGCAGCCCCGGCGGCCCCGCCACCGGCCCGGCCGCGGGCGCCACCCCGCCGTCCACCGCCCCGGGCACCACCCAGGCCGACCCCACCCCGCCCGCCTCCGCCCCGGCCACCGACCAGGCCGGCAACCCCGTCCCGCCGGGCACCGACCCCGGCACCGGCGCCAACCCGGGCACCGGCAACGGCGGCGTCAGCAACCCCGGTGGCACCACGAACAGTTCGGGCGGCAGCAACCCCGGCACCGGCTCGGGCAGCAACCCCGGCTCGGGCTCGGCTTCCGGCGGCTCCGGTAACGGCGGCGGCGGTGGCGGCAGCACTCCGAACCAGCCCAAGCCGACCACCCCCGCCACCACCCCGCCCGCCACCGGCTCGGGCCCGGCCAAGGGCTGCGGCGGCAGCGGCTGGGGCCACCTGGTGAACGTCGGCAGCGGGCGCTCCGTCGGCCTCGGCTCCGACGCGGTCAGCGCGGGCGTCCCGGTGGTCTCCGGCGGCTACACCTCCTACGGCTGGGTCATGGGCAGCAGCAGCGGCGTGGCCACCTTCACCGCCTGCTCGGCCAACAGCGGCATCAGCCTCGGCGCCTCCTACACCGGCGGCTCCAACGCCGCCGAACTCGCCGGTGCCTCCTCCTTCGGCGACATGACCAGCTGGATGCCCGCCGACGCCGGTTCCGGCACCTTCCAGCTGAAGTTCGGCTACGGCGTCCAGAGCTGCCTGACCGACAACGGCAGCGGCGCCGCCCTCACCGTCAGCACCTGCAACCCGGGGGCCAAGTCCCAGCTCTTCCGCTTCTCCTGAGCGCCGGAGCCCCCTTCGCACCCGCACCGCCCGCCGCCCGCACCGCCCCCGGCCGGCCCGGCCGCCAACCCCCGGCCCCACCAACCGAGTTGTCCCCCGGCCGGGGCAGAATGCGGGCATGGCCGAACAGTACTTCTCCGCTTTCGCGGTGGACGCCGCCGTCCTGCACCGCCTGCCGGGCTCGGGCGAGCGCGTGCTGCCCGGCGTGCCGCCCTCCGCCGCGCTCACCGAACTGCTCTCCGGCCGGCTGCGCGCCGACGCGGACTCCCGCTACACCGCGCTGCTGCCCGCGCTGGCGGGCGCGTTCGGCACGCCGCTGGGCGCGGTCTCCGTCCCGGGCCGGCACTGGGACGACCTGACGGAGGTGTTCACGGGGCTGGAGCTGCCCGCGCTGGCCACGCTCTGGTCCCGCCCGTGGCCGTTCCCGGCCGACGCCGGCTACGACTGGCCGTGGCCGTACCCGACCCTGGCGGCCCGCGCCGACACCGCCGACCTGCTCGCCGAACTCGCCGCGCTGGCCTCGGAGTCGATCCACGAGCAGGACGTCGAGGCGCTGGACGAGGACGACATGGAGGAGGCGGCCTGGTTCCTCACCGAGCACCTCCCGGTCTGGGCCTCCCGGGCGCACGCCCTCGACCTCGACCTGCTGCTGATCCGCGACGGCACCCGCTGACCCCGCCCCGCACCCGACCGCACCACCCGCACCGCCCGCCCAGCACTGTCCCTCAGGACACCACGTCCTTCGCCGCGAACCCGCGGAACGCCAGCGCCAACAGCACCACCGCGTACGACAGCGACAGCACCACGCCCTGCACCATGCCGCCCCACTCCAGTTGCGGCTGCAGCGCGTCCGCCCAGGCGTACTGCCAGTGCGCGGGCAGCCACTCGCGCAGCGAGCCGAGCGCGGTGACGGCGTCCAGCACGCCGGTGATGATGGAGGCGAAGACCGCGCCGCCGACCGCGCCGAGCGGGGCGTCCGTGGCCGTGGAGAGCCAGAACGCCAGTGCGCCGACCACGATCTCGGCGAGGAAGACGTACAGCACGGCGATCGCGAGCCGGGGCAGCGCCTCGGCCGCCGACAGCGTCGCCCCGGTGGGGAGCTTGAGGTCGCCCCAGCCGTACGCGGCGGTCCCGACCACCAGCCCGACGGCGGGCAGCAACACCACCGCGGCCGCCGAGAAGGCCATCGCCACCGCGAACTTGCGCACCAGCAGCCGGGCCCGGGGCACCGGCGCGGCCAGCAGGTAGCGCAGCGAGGACCAGCTCGCCTCGGAGGCCACCGTGTCGCCGGCGAACAGCGCGACCGGGATGACCAGCAGGAAGCCGGTGCCCATGAACAGCAGCGTGGCGGCGAAGTTCGCCCCCGACGCGGTGGCCAGCTCGATGAACGTGGTGCGGTTCTCCCGCCCGGGCGTGCCGCCGATCTGGAACGCCGCCAGCACGACGAACGGCAGCACGGCCAGCACCCCGCCGACCACCAGCGTCCGGCGGCGGCGCAACTGCCGCATCGCCTCGACCCGCAGCGGCAGCGTCCGCCCGGGCCGGTAGCCGGGCGCGGCGGTGTCCCGCCCCGCGCCGAGCACGGTCGCGTCACTCATGCCGTCCCTCCGTCCACAGCCCCACGTCCGCCACCGACACCGACACCGTCACTGACACCGACCTCGCACCCGACGCCCCCGCTCATGCCGCCCCCCGGATCAGGGACAGGAACGCGTCCTCCAGCCGGCGCTGCGGGCCGATGCCGGTCACCGGCACGCCCAGGCGCACCAGTTCGGCGGTCAGCCGGCTCGCGGGCAGGCCGTCCAGCCGGACCAGCAGCCCGGCGTCCACGGCCTGCGCCTGCGCGATGCCGTCCAGCGCGGCCAGCTTCTCGGCGGCCGCCTCGCCTCCGCCGAAGCCCGCCTCGACGGACACCAGCAGTTGCTCGCCCGCGCCGGTGATCTCCGCGGTCGGCCCGGCGACCACGAGCTGCCCGCGTTCCATCACCACCAGGTGGGTGCAGGACTGCTCGACCTCGGCCAGCAGGTGGCTGGAGACGATGACGGTGCGTCCGGCGGCGGCGTAGCGGACCATCACCTCGCGCATCTCGCGGATCTGCGGCGGGTCGAGCCCGTTGGTGGGTTCGTCCAGGATCAGCAGGTCGGGCAGGCCGAGCATGGCCTGGGCGATGGCGAGGCGCTGCCGCATGCCCTGCGAGTAGGTGCGGACGGCGCGTTCCAGGGCCTCGCCGAGGCCGGCGATCTCCAGCGCCTCGGCGAAGTGCGCGTCCTCGACGGGCCGTCCGGTGGCCGCCCAGTACGACTCCAGGTTGGCCCGGCCGGACAGGTGCGGCAGGAAGCCGGCGCCCTCGACGAACGCGCCGACCCGGGAGAGCACCGGCGCGCCGGGCCGGATCGCGTGGCCGAAGACCCGGATCTCGCCCGCGTCGGGGCGGATCAGGCCCATCAGCATCCGCAGCGTGGTGGTCTTGCCCGCGCCGTTGGGGCCGAGCAGGCCGAGCACCTGCCCGGTCTCCACCCGGAAGGACAGGTCGCGCACCGCGTACCGGTCGGTGGCCCCCTTGTACTTCTTCGCCAGGCCGGTGATCTGCAGCGGCACGTCGGCGAGCGCCGGGTCCGGGGCGGGGGTGGTGTCGCGGCGCCGCCGGGCGAGCACCAGCAGCGCGCCGAGCGCCAGCGCGACCAGCGGCAGCACCCAGGTGCGGTTCGGCAGCGGCGCGGCCTCGGTGCGCAGCCCGGGCACCGTCGGGACGCTCAGCGGGCCGGCCGCGGAGACGGTGTAGGTGGCGGCCTGCGCGGGCGAGGCGTACGCCAGGTCGGTGCTGGCCAGCACCAGCCGCAGCCGGTGCCCGGCCGGGAACTCGTGGTCGACGGCGGGCAGCGCGACCTGCACGGTCCGGCCGCCGTCGGCGTCCGCGCCGGTCACCCGCAGCGGGGCGACGAGCTGCTGCGGCAGGGTCTGCTTGCCGTCGGGGGCGACGTCGTACAGCTTGGCGAACAGCACCGCCTCGGGGATGTCGGCCTTCACCCGCACCTGGACGGCGGGGGCGCCGGTCAGGTGCAGGGCGCCGCCGAGCGGCTGGGAGTCGAAGGAGGCGAACTGGCCGGGGAAGTCGATGGACAGGCCCGCCCCGACGGAGGAGAGCTGGGCCAGGGCGCCGATGCCGGGCAGGGTGGAGATGTTCGGCGGGGCCCCGCCGGGCGGGTTGGCGATCCGCTGCTCCCGGCCGGTCAGCGCGACCTCCTGCCGGGCCGTGCCGTCCAGGCCGGGGTAGGCGTCGGCGTCGGCGCCGCGCAGCACGGCCTGGAAGCCGGTCGAGTCGACGCCGCCGGTGCGGGTGACCCGGAACGCGGGGCCGGTGTCCGCGCCGGTGCCCCTGAGGTAGTGGTCGAACCAGGCGGTGACCCGGGCGTCGGCGCGGGTGCTGGTCTCCTGGCCGCCGTCGTGGCCGGCGCCGAACCAGTCCACCGCGACGGGGGCGCCGTTGGCGGCGACCGCCTTGGCGATCCGGTCGCCCTGGTCGAGCGGGAAGAGCGAGTCCTGCTGGCCCTGGACGACCAGCGTCGGGACCTTGATCCGGTCGGCCACCGAGGCGGGGCTGGAGTGCTCCAGCAGCTTCACCGCGTCGGCGTCCGGCCGTCCGGCGGCCGCGACCCGGTTGTACATCGCGCACAGCTCCTCGCGGAACCGCCCACAGCCCACCGGCCCGGCGGCCGGAGCAGCCGGAGCAGCCGGAGCCGCCGGGGCCGCCGGAGCGGCCGGTGCGGCGGAGCCGTCGCCGAAGGCGGCCGAGGAGCCGGTGGTGAAGAAGATCCCGGCCCACAGCTTCTTGAAGACCCCGTCGGCGGCCGAACTGCCCTGCGCGGCCTGCGGGAACAGCGCGTCGGCCAGGTCGAACCAGGTGATCTGCGGGGCGATCGCGTCGATCCGGCTGTCGTACCCGGCGGCCAGCAGCGACACCGCGCCGCCGTACGAGGCGCCGGTCACGCCGACCCGCGGGTCGCCGGGCCCGTCGAGCTGCACCTCGGGGCGCTGGGCCAGCCAGTCCACCAGCCGGGAGACGTCGGCGACCTCGCGTTCGGGCTCGTTCAGCCCGATCTGCCCGGTCGACTTCCCGAACCCGCGCGCCGACCAGGTCAGCACCGCGTACCCGTGCCGGGCCAACTCCTCGGCGCGGGAGCGCAGTTCGTCCTTGGAGCCGCCGAAGCCGTGCGCCAGCAGCACGGCCGGCCGCCGTCCGGAGCCGCCCGCGGTGAAGAACGAGGTGTCGATCCGGACGGTCTCCGGGCTGCCCGCGCTCTCCGGCAGGTCCAGGAACCGGTCCTCCCGGTGCACCCGCTCCGGCTGCCCCGCCACCGCGACCGCCCCGCCGCCGACCAGCAGCGCGGCCGCCACCGCACCGGCCAGCACCGCCCTGCGCCGGGTCAGCCACCTTCGCCACGCCCCACCGAAGCCCATGGCGGTGATCCTAACCGGGCGGCAGGTAAGGAACCCATCAGCCCGCCGACGATCCGGTCCCGCTTCCTCCCGGCCCGGCTGACGAACCGCCACGATCCCCCACGATAGGGTGCGAATCCCCCGTTGCCGGACGCCAGCGAGGTGACCCGTGCTCTGGCCGCTCGCCAGCCTGCTCACCGCCGTCTTCGCCACCCTGTTCGCCGGCTGGCTGGTCGACCAGACCCTCCAGCGCCTCGACGCCCGCCACCCCGACGCCCCGGTCTGGGCCCAACTGCGCCGCTGCCGCGTCCCGCTCCAACTGGTGCTGCTCTCCGCCCTGCTGCTGGCGGCCCAGCCGGTGCGCCGGATCTTCCACAGCGACGACGACGCGCTCCGGCACGGCGTCCTGCTGGTGCTGATCGGCTCGCTCGGCTGGCTGACCGTCCGGGTGCTGGCCGCCGTCGTCGAAGCCGCCTTCAGCCGGTACCAGACGGTCACCGAGGACGCCTCCCGCATCCAGCGGGTGCGCACCCAGCTCGGCCTGGTCCGCTGGGTCGGCTCCGCCGTGCTCTGGACGGTCACCGCCGGCGCCCTGCTGCTCACCTTCGACGCCATGCGCACCGTCGGCGCCAGCCTGCTCGCCTCCGCCGGCATCATCGGCATCATCGCGGGCATCGCCGCCCAGTCCGCGCTCGGCAACTTCTTCGCCGGCCTGCAGATCGCCTTCAGCGACACCGTCCGGATCGGCGACACCGTCGTGGTGGACGGCCAGCAGGGCACCGTCGAGGAGATCACCCTCTCCTACCTGGTGCTGCGGCTGTGGGACGAGCGCCGCCTGGTCGTCCCGGTCTCCTACTTCGTCTCCAAGCCGTACGAGAACTGGACCCGCCGCGACCCCGGCCTGCTCGCCTGGGTCCTGCTCCACCTCGACCACCGCACCCCCGTCGACGCGCTGCGCGCCGAGCTGGAGCGCTACCTGGCCGGCAGCGAGCTCTGGGACGGCCGGGACTGGTCCCTGGCCGTCTCCGACACCACCCCGTCCACCGTCGTGGTCCGGGCCACCATGACCGCCCGCGACCCGGACACCACCGCCGCCCTCCGACTCGCCGCCCGCGAACACCTGCTGGCGTACCTGCGCGACCACCACCCGGAGTCCCTGCCGCGCGTGCGCACCGACTGAACGCGCGGCAGGACCGCTCTGCCGCTACAGCACCCGGGTCATCGTCCGGTGCGGGATCCCGGCGTCGTCGTACACCGGCCCCTCGGCCGCGTACCCGAGCCGCTCGTAGAACCCGAGCGCCTGCACCTGCGCGTGCAGCTCGACCTCGCGCGCCCCGTGCGCGCGGCCCAACTCCTCGACCGCGCGCACCAGTTGCGCGCCGAGGCCGGTGCCGCGGGCGGCGGCGACCACGGCGAGCCGGCCGAGCAGCACCCGGCCCTCGGTGCCGCCGGTCATCGCCAGCGCCTCGGCGCCGTGGATCAGCCGGGCGGTGCCGAGCGCCGCGCCGTCGGGGCCGACGGCCAGCAGGTGCGCCGAGGTGGCGTCGTACTCGTCGTACTCCAGCTCCGGCGGCACGTTCTGCTCGACCACGAACACCTCGTGCCGAACGCCGCGCGCCAGCGCCATCTCCGCGTCCCCGTCGACCACCCGGATCGACACGCCCGTCAGCGGGGTGCCCATCTCAGCTCTCCGCCGCGATGACGTCCAGCGCGTGCTGCAGGTCCTCCGGGTAGCTGGAGGTGAACTCCACCCAGCGCCCGTCCTCGGGGTGCTCGAAGCCCAGCGAGACGGCGTGCAGCCACTGCCGGGTCAGGCCCAGTCGCTTGGCCAGCGTCGGGTCCGCGCCGTAGGTGAGGTCGCCGACGCAGGGGTGGCGCAGCGCCGACATGTGCACCCGGATCTGGTGGGTGCGGCCGGTCTCCAGCTTGATGTCCAGCAGCGACGCGGCCCGGTACGCCTCGATCAGGTCGTAGTGCGTGACGGACGGCTTGCCGTCCCGGGTGACGGCCCACTTCCAGTCGCTGCTGGGGTGCCGGCCGATCGGCGCGTCCACGGTGCCGGACAGCGGGTCGGGGTGGCCCTGGACCAGCGCGTTGTACTTCTTCTCGGTGACCCGGTCGTGGAACTGCCGCTTCAGGTCGGTGTAGGCCCGCTCGGACTTGGCGACCACCATGATCCCGGAGGTGCCGACGTCCAGGCGGTGCACGACGCCCTGACGCTCGGCGGCGCCGGAGGTGGAGATCCGGTAGCCGGCCGCGGCCAGGCCGCCGATCACGGTGGGGCCGGTCCAGCCGGGGCTGGGGTGCGCGGCCACGCCGACCGGCTTGTCGATCACCACGACGTGGTCGTCGTCGTGGATGATCCGCATGCCCTCGACGGCCTCGGCGACGATCTGCACCGGCGCCGCCGGGGCCGGGATCTCGACCTCCAGCCAGGACCCGGCGGTGACCCGGTCCGACTTCCCGGCGACCGAACCGTCCAGCGTCACCTTGCCCTCGGCGGCGAGTTCGGCGGCCTTGGTGCGGGAGAACCCGAACATCCGGGCCAGGGCGGCGTCCAGCCGCTCGCCCTCCAGGCCGTCGGGTACGGGGAGGCTACGGGTCTGCGCTGCGATACTCACCCACCCGAGTATGCCCGACCCGCACCTCCCCCCGACCCCACCGGCCCCC
>NZ_JOGH01000164.1:0-10810 GCF_000721345.1 Kitasatospora sp. NRRL B-11411
GACCCCCGCTGACCCCTCCGGAAAGCACCCCCCGCACACCCCCCCGCCGAGCGGACCGCCCCGTCTTTGCCCGGTGCCGAGGTTGGACGCCCCTCCGGGCGGACATCCTCAGCGGAGGGGAGTCAGGGGGTCGGCATGAGCGGGTGGCAGACCGCGGGCATGGTGGCGCTGCCGGTGCTGGCCGGGTGGTCCGTGGCGCGGATCCTGGCGCGGGTGGGGGCTCGCAGCGGGGACTACGCCGCCGCGGCGTTCTGGTCGGCCCTGGCCATCGGCCTGGGCCTCGGCGGCGGCCCCGGCTGGCTGCTGGCCGCGGGCTGCGTGACGGCCGTCGCCGCCCTGCTGGCCCACCTGCTGGTGCTCGCCGTCAGGGCGGCGAACCGGCCGCAGGCCACGGTCGACCCGGCCGCGTTCCGGGCCCGGCTGCTGGAGGTCTGCACCGCCGACGGCTCCCCGCCGGCCCTGATGACCGGCGTCGGCCCGGACGGCACCATCACGGTCTGGGGCCTGGAGGAGGCCGGCGTCCCCCGCGACCGCCACCACCCCTCCGGGGCCTGCCCCACCTGCCTGCTGGAGGAGTTCGTCACCGAACTCGCCGTCAACGGCGAGCAGACCGTCCGGCAGTACCGTGCCCAACTGCGCCGCCGCGCCAACCAGTTGTTCGTGCTGCACCGCGGCGTGATCTCCGGCGACTGGGAGGCCGAACTGAGCCCGGTCCGGGGCCCGAAGGCCCCGTACCGGCACGCCGCCTGCCCGGTGCACCGGTACTGACCGTCAACTCCCGCCGCTGCCACGTCACTTGGCGGCCTCCGTGGTAGCGGCCGGAGTTCACCCGGGCCCGCCAGCATGGGCGGCCATGAGCAACCTCAGTCGCCGCATCTTCCTCCTCGGCGGGCTCACCACCGCAGGCGCCGTCGCGCTCCCGCTCGGGGCGCCGGCCCAGCCGTCGGCCGCCGCCGCCACCCCCTTCCCCTTCACGCTCGGCGTCGCCTCCGGGGAACCGGACGACAGCAGCGTGGTGCTCTGGACCCGGCTGGCCCCCGCCCCGACCAACGCCGACGGCCAGGGCGGCATGCCCGACGCCGACGTCGCCGTCGACTGGCAGGTGTCGGCCAGCGAGGACTTCGCCACCCCGGTCGCCTCCGGCACGGCCACCGCCCGCTACGCCCAGGCCCACGCGGTGCACGTGCTGGCCGGCGGCCTCGCCCCGGACGCCGAGTACTACTACCGCTTCCGCGCCCAGGGCTTCATCTCCCCGGTGGGCCGCACCCGCACCGCGCCCTCCCCGACCACCGTCGGGCGCGACTTCACGATGGCCTTCGCCTCCTGCGCCCACTACGAGAGCGGCTACTACACCGCCTACCGCCGGATGGCCGACGACCGCCCCGACGTGATCCTGCACCTGGGCGACTACATCTACGAGGGCGGCGCCACCACCAACGGCGTCCGCCAGCACCTCGGCAGCGAGATCGTCTCGCTGGCCGACTACCGCCGCCGCTACGCCCTCTACCGCACCGATCCGGACCTGCAGGCCGCGCACGCGATCGCGCCCTGGCTGGTCGTCCCGGACGACCACGAGGTGGAGAACAACTACGCGAACATGGTCCGCGCCGACAGCAGCCCCGTCCTGACGGCCGCCCAGTGGACGGCCCGCCGCACCGCCGCCTACCAGGCGTACTTCGAGAACATGCCGCTGCGCGCCGCCGCCACGCCCAACGGCAACAGCATCCAGCTCTACCGCCGGGTCCGCTGGGGCACCCTGGCCACCTTCCACCTGCTCGACACCCGCCAGTTCCGCGACGACCAGGCGTGCGGCGACGGCAGCAAGGTCTGCGCCGACGCCGACCTGGCGTCCCGTTCGATCACCGGCGCCGCCCAGGAGGCGTGGCTGCTCGACGGGCTCGGCCAGCGCCTCGCCACCTGGGACCTGATCGGCCAGCAGGTGTTCTTCGCCCGCAACGTGAACGCGGCCGGCGCGATGAACATGGACGCCTGGGACGGCTACCGGGCCAGCCGGGCCCGGATCCAGCAGGGCATCATCGACCGGGCGGTGCGCAACCCGGTGGTACTGACCGGCGACGTGCACGCCTCCTGGGGCAACGACCTGAAGGCCGACTACGCGAACCCGTCCTCGGCGACGATCGGCTCCGAACTGGTCTGCACCTCCATCACCAGCGGCGGCAACGGCAGCGCCACCACCACCGTCCCCAACGGCGCGCTCAACCCGCACCTGCGCTTCTACTCCGACCGGCGCGGCTACGTCCGCACCCGGATCACACCGGCGCAGATCACCGCCGACTTCCGCTCGGTGGCGACGGTGACCGAACACGGCGCGGCGGCCACCACCGCCCGCACCTTCCACCTCCACGACGGACAGCCGGGGTTGGCCGATGCGTAAGCTCTCCGTACTCGGCGCGTGCGCCGCCGCCTGCGCCGCCCTGCTCGCGCTGGCCGCCCCCGCCTCGGCGGCCGGCCCCACCTCCTGGACGGCCGCGAACAGCACCGCCACCGGCGACCAGGACACCTCCGCGATCGCGGTCGACCGCCTCGGCGACACCGCGGTGGTCTGGGAGGACGACCGCGACACCACCGACCCCGGCGACGACGCGCACAGCGACGTGTGGGTGCGGACGTTCCGCAACGGCACCCCGGTCTACGAGCAGAAGCTCTCCGCGGGCGGCACCGCGGGCACCGCCTGGCGGCACCTGCAGCCCGACGTCGGCCTCGACGACCGGGGCAACGCGGTGGTGGTGTGGGCGGAGGACCCGGACGGCAACGGCTACGACAACATCGCCTACCGGGTGCTCTCCCCGACCGGCGCCCTGCTCGGCTCCGGCCGCGCCAACGCGAACGCCGACGGCCAGCAGACCCACCCGCGCGTCGCCGTCGACCCGGACGGCGCGCCCGGCAGCACCACCGCCGTCGCCTTCACCGTGGTCTGGGAGGACGTCCAGAGCGGCGCGGCGGCCACCGTGAAGGCCGCCGGGTTCACCGGGACGGCCACCAAGGCGTACGAGGTGACGGTCAACGCGACCGGCGGCGCCCACCACAACCCCGACGTCGCCACCTCCGCCTCCGGCGACGCGGTCGTGGTCTGGGACGAGGACACCGACGGCAACGGCTACGACCAGATCGGCCTGGTCGAGCTGGCCAAGGCGAACGGGGCCGTCACCCTCACCCGCCGCAGCGCCAACAGCATCAGCGCCGGCCAGCAGCAGCACCCGGCCGTGGCCGCCGACTTCAACGGCGACTTCGCGGTGGCCTGGGAGTCCGACCACACCGGCACCCGCGGCGTCTGGGCCCGCTCGTTCACCGCGACCGGCACCCCCGGCTCGGCCGAGGTCGAGGTCTCCGACGGCCCGGGGGCCGGCAGCCCCACCGTCGGCATCGACGACCAGCGGGCGGCCGTGGTCGGCTGGAGCGTCTCCGGCACCGACCCGGCGGTCCGGGCCCGGGGCCTCAACCCCGACGGCGGCTCCACCGGCCGGCTGCCCGTCCAGTCGGTCAGCCGGACCGCCACCGGCCGCCAGGAGCAACTCGCCGTCGCCTCCTCCCCGTTCGGCGGCCTGGCGGTGTCCTACACCGACGACAGCGACGGCAACGGCTTCGACCAGGTGGTGCTGGGCCTGGGCGCGAGCAACTCGGACTGGTGAGCGCCGCCCGACGGGCCGCCGGGGAACCGGCGGCCCGTCAGGCGTTCCCGTCCCCGTGCGGGGGGCGGTGGCGGTCGTTCAACAGGGCCAGCAGGCGGGTGAGTTCGGCCCGCTCGGCGGGGGCGAGCGGGGCGAGCAGGTCCTGCTGGGCGGCGGCCACCAGGGCGTCCAGGCGGTGCAGCCGGGTGCGCCCGGCGGGGGTGAGGGTGATGACGTTGCGGCGGCGGTCGACCGGGTCGGGGTCGCGGACCAGGAAGCCGGCGTCGGCGAGCTCGTTCAGCACGGCGACCATGTCGCTGCGGTAGATGCCGGTGCGGCGGCTGAGCTCGGCCTGGCTGGCGGGTCCGGTCTCGGCCAGCGCGACCAGCACCGCGAAGTGCCACTTGCGGGCGCCCGCGGCGGCCAGCCGCTCGGCCACCAGCCGGTCGGCGGCCGCGGCGGCCCCGGCCAGCAGCCGGCTGGGGATGGCGCGCAGCCGCTCGGGCGTGGCGTCCTCGGGGGCGGGGCTCATGGGCGGGTCCTCCACTGTTGCGTTAGTGCCACTAACAGTCTACCTTCGTTAGTGCGACGAACGTTTATTTCACTAACGAACCTGCCGCCCATCGCACCCGAGGGGGAACCCGATGATCGAGCCCTACCGCATCCACGTCCCGCAGGCCGACCTCGACGACCTCGCCGACCGCCTCGCCCGCACCCGCTGGCCCAACGAGATCGACGACGCCGGCTGGGACTACGGCTTCCCGCTGGCCCGCCTCCGGCAGCTCGCCGACCACTGGCGCACCCGCTACGACTGGCGCGCCCACGAAGCCCGGATCAACGAACTCCCGCAGTACACCACCGAGATCGACGGCCAGCGGATCCACTTCCTGCACCTGCGCGCCGACCGCCCCGACGCCCTCCCGCTGATCCTCACCCACGGCTGGCCCGGCTCCTTCCTCGAGTTCCTGGACGTCCTCGAACCGCTGCGCCGCGACTTCCACCTGGTCGTCCCGTCCATCCCCGGCTTCGGCTTCTCCGGCCCCACCCGCGACCGCGGCTGGGACGTGGCCCGGGTCGCCCGCGCCTGGGCCGAACTGATGGACCGCCTCGGCTACCGGCACTACGGCGCCCAGGGCGGCGACTTCGGCGCCGGCATCTCCACCGCCCTCGGCGCGCACGCCCCCGACCGGGTGGTCGGCGTGCACGTCACCTACCAGCCGCTGCCGCCCGACCCGGAGGCCGGCCCGCTGTCCGCCGCCGACGAGGCCCGGCTCGACACGGTCCGCGCCCTCCAGGCCGCCCGGCCCCCGTACCAGGCCCTGCAGGCCACCACCCCGCAGACCCTCGGCTACGCGCTCACCGACTCCCCGGTCGGCCAACTCGCCTGGATCGCCGAACGGTTCGCCCACTGGACCGACCCCGCCACCCCCGTCGACGACGAACGGCTGCTCACCGACGTCTCGCTGTACTGGCTCACCGCCACCGCCGCCTCCTCCGCCCGCCTCACCCGCGAGACCCCGCGCGGCGGCACCCCCTGCCCGGCCCCGCTCGGCGTCGCGGTCTTCGCGCACGACATCACCCTGGCGGTCCGCCCGCTGGTCGAACGGCGCTACGACGTCCGCCACTGGTCGGAGTTCGACCGCGGCGGCCACTTCGCCGCGATGGAGGTGCCCGACCTGTTCGCCCGCGACGTCCGGGAGTTCTTCACCTCCCTGGCGCCCCTCGCCGCCTGACCCCAAGGTGGTTGCCGGGGAAGGAGATTGACGCTGCGTCAGTTCTTTTCTGGGGTCGGCAGCGGGGCGGTCAGCTGGCTCTCGGAGTCGAAGGTGCGGGCCCCGTCGAAGACCCCCGTCAAATCCGGGTGGCGGCCCAGCAGCCGGTGCGCCAGGGCCAGGCCGTCCGGCTCCACCCGGCGGGTCAGGCCCAGGTGCGGCATCCAACGGCCGGGCAGGTAGAGCGGGTTGGGCTCGGGGGCGTCCGCCAGCAGCCGCCACACCTCGCGGTGCAGGTCGATCAGCGCCGGGCCCGGGACCACGCCCCAGGCCAGCACTCGGCGGCGGCTGCGCGCACTGAACGACAGCAGGCCGGACAGCCGGACCTCCAACGGCAGCGCACCGTCCAGAAGTTCGCCGATCTCCGCGAGCCGCTCCGGGGCGATCTCCCCGCACGCCGCCAGGGTCAGGTGCGGACGGTGCGCCGGGTGCGGGTTGTCCGCGAGCGAGTCCACCCCGCCGTCGGCCAACTGCCGCCACACCGTCCGCACCGCCCGGTCGAACGCCGGATCGCAGGTCAACTCGATGGTCCGCATGCCCCCACCGTAGGACCGACCCCGGCGGCACCCGCGCCCACCCCGTCTGGTGGGCTGTCCGGATGCCCCGCACCGACCGGCACCCGCCGCACCGCCCGCACCCGTCGCACTCGCCGCGCCCGTCGCACCCGCCACACCCCCGCCCGGACGGACCAGGGGCGGGCGCCGGACGGGACGTGACGGGGCATCGGAAGGCCGCGACCGGGCCCGGGCCGCGGGGCGGCGGGCGCCGCCCGGGGGAGTGGCGGGCCCGGGCCGGCTGGACGGCCGCGGCGGGCGCGGTGCTGGCGCTCGGCCTGGTGGCCCCCGGGCTGGTGCCGGCCGGCGCGGCCTCGCTGCTCGGCGGGGCGCTGTACACCGCACTGCTGTACACCCTGCTGTCGGCCGCCGCGCCCCGCCTCGGCCCGTGGACCGCCGGCGCCGCCGCGCTCGCCGCCGGCTGGGCGGTGGAACTGTTCCAGCTCACCGGCCTGCCCGCAGGCCTCGGACGGCACAGCCGGCTCGCCCGGCTGGTCCTCGGTACCACCTTCGACCCGGTCGACCTGCTCGGCTACGCCCTCGGCGCGGCCGCCGCGACCGCCCTCCACCGACTGGCGCGCCGCCCCGCCCGCCGGGGGCGGTGAAAAGGGGAGACGGTGCGTCAGGAGGCCGGAGGGACGCCGGAAGGGCGCCGGGAGGGCGCCGGGAGGGGGCCGGAAGGGGGAGCGGAGGGGGCGGCGAGCGGACCGGCGGTTCGACGTCCGCATGGGCAAATGGGTACATTTGGGACATTCGGGAGCAGAACTCAGGCTTCGCGCGTCCACGCACAGAAGGCCGAACCGCCTTCGGAAAGGGTCTCCATGCACCCCGCCCTCAGCCCCGCCGTCCTCGCCGAGCTGCGCCGGCCCCGCCCCTACCCGGCGGTGTCCATCCTGATGCCCACGCACCGCCGCGAGCCGGACAACGCGCAGGACCCGGTCCGCCTGCGCAACCTGCTGGCCGAGGCGAAGGAGAAGGTCCAGGCCGACCCCGAGGTCTCCCGCGCCGACCGGATCGACGTCCTGGAACAGCTCGACAAGGCCCTCGCCGAGGTCGACCTGGTGCACGCCGAGGACGGCCTGGCGATCCTCGCCGCGCCCGGCGAGCACCAGGTCTGGTCACTCGGCCGCACCGCCCCCGCCCGGGTGGTCCTCTCCGACACCTTCCTCACCCGCAACCTGGTCGCCTCGCAGATCGCCGAACGCCCCTACTGGGTGCTCGCGGTCGCCGCCGACCGGGTGGTCCTGTGGGGCGGCAACCAGGAACGGGTCACCGAGGAGAAGGCCCACGGCCTCCCGCTGGTGCGGGTCTACGACAACCCCGACCCCGAGCGCCAGGAACGGATCGGCGACACCCCCAGCACCTTCCGCGACGAGGAGACCAAGACCTTCCTGCGGCAGGCCGACACCGCGGTCGGCAAGGTGCTCGCCGCCGACCCCCGCCCGCTGTACGTGGTCGGCGACGCCCCCGCGCTCGCCCTGCTCGACGCCGTCGGCCCGATCGCCAGGGCCACCACCTCGCAGATCCCGCACGGCGGCCTCGCCCAGGGCACCGCCGAGACCGTCCGCCAGGTGGTCGAGCCCGCCCTGCGCGCGCACGCCGACCAGGAGATCACCGAGGCCCTCGCCCGCCTCGACAAGGCCCGCGGCCGGCAGGCCTTCGCAGCCGGACTCGACGAGGTCTGGCAGAACGCCGCCGAGAGCCGGATCGCCCTGCTGGTGGTCGAGGAGAACTTCCGCACCACCGCCCGCGACGACGGCGACCACCTGGTCCCCGCCGAGGAGGGCCAGCCCGGCTCCCGCGAGGACATCGTCGACGAGGTCATCGAACGCGCCCTCGACACCGGCGCCACCGTCAGCTTCGTCCCCGACGGCACCCTCTCCGACGCCGGCCGGATCGCCGCCGACCTGCGCTACTGACCCACCCGTCCCCCACCCGCACGCGCGGCGAGGGGCCCGCACCGGACACGCTCCGGTACGGGCCCCTCGCCGCTGCGCCCGGCCCGGCGCAGCGCAGTGCTCGGTGCGGCCCGGCGCTCAGCCCGTCGAGGCCCCCAGCAGCACGCCCACCGCGTACGTCACGCCCATGGCGATGCCGCCGCCCAGCACGTTGCGCAGCACCGCCCGGCGCGGCTCCGCGCCGCCCAGCCGGGCGCTCGCCCAGCCCGTCACCACCAGCGCCGCCAGCACCGCCAGCACCGTGACCCACACCCGGACCGAGGCGGGCGGCAGCACGATCGCCAGCAGCGGCAGCAGGGCACCCACCGTGAACGCCGCGAAGGACGCCCACGCGGCGTGCCACGGATCGGTCAACTCGTCCGGGTCGATGCCCAGTTCGGTCTCCGCGTGGGCGGCCAGCGCGTCGTGCGCGGTCAGCTGCACCGCCACCCGGTGGGCCAGTTCCGGATCCAGGCCCTTCGCCTCGTACAGGCCCGCCAGCTCGACCAGCTCCGCCTCCGGCGTCAGGCGCAGCTCCCGCCGCTCCAGCGCCAGCGCCGCCTGCTCGGCGTCCCGCTGGGTGCTCACCGACACGTACTCGCCCGCCGCCATCGACAACGATCCCGCCAGCAGCCCGGCCAGACCCGCCGTCAGCAGCTCGGTGGACGAGGCCTTCGCGCCCGCCACGCCCACCACCAGGCCCGCCGTGGACACCACGCCGTCGTTCGCGCCGAGCACGGCGGCCCGCAGCCAGTTCAACCGCCCGCCCAGCGCGCCGTTGTGCGCCTCGTCGTGGTCCGGCGGCGGGCCAGGGGTGCTGCGGAAAACGGTCATGCCGCCAGTGTGCCCGCCGGGAGCCGTTCCACCCGGCAGCCCCGGCGGGTCCGGTGCAAACGCGTTGCCGCAGGTGGTGACGGTGCGTCAGGATGCCGCCACCTGCTCCCGAGGGGGGAGCGGGCAGCCGGCGCCACCTGTGCCCGCCCTGCCGGGCGTCCTGCGAGCGGCGCCACCGCGCGGCGGGGCCGGGCGGGCGTCAGAGCGTGGTCTGGTCCGGGTCGCCCTGCGGGCTGCCGGTCCACCAGTTGCCCGGGGCGTCCGGGTCGCGGCTGGTCCAGTACTCGATGATCGCGGCCACGAACTCCTCGGGGGACAGCGCGCCGTCCCCGTCGCGGTCCAGGTGCGCGAACGCGGTGTCGGCGTCGCTGCGCCGCAGCTGCGGGAAGTGGCCGCGCTGGAAGGCGAAGAACTCGTCGGCGTCCACCTGCCCGTTGCCGTCCGCGTCCGCCACCGCGAGGAAGGCCCGGCCCAGTGCCCCGACGGTGGCCTCGGCGGCCGCCGGGTCGTCGGCCAGCGAGGCGGTGGAGGCCAGGAAGTCGGCCCGCCCCATCGCCACCGCGCCGGCCGGCAGGTGCGGCAGGTGCAGCTCCCGCCAGATCGCCACGTACGCCCCGACGATCCGCTCCTCCTGCGCGGACCCGGCCGGGTGCCCCAGCGAGCGGGCCACCGACTGGCCCATCAGGACGTGGTCGCGTTCGGTGAGCTGCCCGTCCCCGTCGGCGTCGAGGTGGTCGAAGCCGTGGCTGAGCTTGGCGATGAGCAGGTCGTCCGACACAGTGACCCTCCGGTGGGCGGCAATTGACGGAGCGTCAGCATACCGGGTGCCTCCGCCGGTCCCGCGCCCGGGCCGCGGGCACCCGAGGGCGCGCCGAGGGCGTTTCGAGGGCGGGCCGGCGGGGCGTCAGTGCGCGGCCAGGGCGTCGGCGGACTTGGACCAGTTGTCGTGCAGCCGGTCGAGGTAGGAGCGGGCCTCGGCGCCGGGGTTGACGCCGCGGGCGAAGGCGAGCATGTTCCCGGCGCCGGTGTTGTAGCCGAGCGCCATCAGCTCGTCCCGGGTGTACGGGCCGGACCAGTGCGCGGGCAGCTGGGCGCCCAGGTCGTGCAGGTGCCAGGCGGCGGCGCGGACGGCCAGCGCCGGGTCGTCCGGCAGGTCCTCCCAGGGCCGGTCGGCGAACGGGCGGCCCTGGCGGGTCTCGTCGTAGGCCGCCCGGTGCATGTTGGCGACGCCGAACGAGGCGTCCGGCTTCATCTTCTGCCAGGCCCGCTCGACCTCCGGCCCGTGCGGCTTGTACGCCTCGTTGAACAGGATCGCCATCACCAGCTGCGGGTTCACGCCGGCCTCGGCCGCGTACTTCTGCACCTCGGGCGCGAACCGCGGCGGCGCGTAGTCGCCCGGCGCCCGCGCGGTGCCGGAGGCCGGGCCGGACGACGGGGCGGGCGAGGCGCCGGCCGGGGCGGCGGCGCCGGAACTGGCGGCCGGGGCGGCGCCGGGCGCCGGGGCGCGGTCGCCGCCGCGCTCGTAGAGCCAGATCCCCAGCACCGCCAGGGCCACGGCCACCCACGGCCACTTCGCGCCGCGTTCCGCCACCGGTGACTCCGTTCTTCCGCTGCTGTCGCACCCCGCCGCCGCGGCCGCCGGGCCCGAGGGCGCCCGATGGCCGTGTCCTGGCGCCGGGTTGTCGCGTTCTGCCAGATGTCGCCCGAGGTCGGGCGGCGATCTGTGGCGAGCTTACGTACCCGGAGCGGATTTGTGTGCTTCGCTCGAATCTCTACACCGGTGTAGAGGAACCGGGCGGGCCCCGCCACGCGTCTGTCAGCCCGGAACGGTCGGATGCCGCAGGCGCGGCGCGGCAGAGGACGAGAGGTGTCGATGACGGGGCGCAGGCCGACGGGCACGCGCGGCGACGCACCGCTGTGGCGGGACGAGCCGGGCACGCAGGACCAGGACCGAGCGGACGGAGCGGGCGCGCAGGAGGGCCCCGGCGGACGGCCGGGCCGGCGGGAGGCGGCCGCGGCCGCCCACCCCGTCCCCGCCCAGCGCCCCCCGCACCGGGAACGGCGGCGCGCCCCCGCCCCCGACG
>NZ_JOGH01000165.1:0-10491 GCF_000721345.1 Kitasatospora sp. NRRL B-11411
GTCCCCGTCCAGGCCCGGGTCACCGACTGCGCCGCCCGCACCACCTGACGGCGCCTCCGCCACTCCGCCCCGGCCCCACGCCCCGCCTGACGGCGCCTCACCCCGCCCATTGCGGACCGCTGCCGCCCGTCCCGGCCCCGCGCAGCGGGTTGCGGCGAACGGCTGAGCCGCCCCGCGCGTCGCCCGCCGCCGCGGCTGCCCGGGCCGGCCCGTGGCTAGGCTCCCGCCATGGGCACCCCCGAACGCACCCCGGAGCGCGCCGCCGCACCCGCGCCCGGGTCCGCGCCGCAGACTCCACGCTCCCCGCAGGCCCTGCACGCGCCGCGGGCCCGGCGGATCGCCGACCGGCTGTCCGTGCAGTTCCGCGTCCCCGTCGAGCCGCAGTTCGAGCCGGTCGGCCGGCGCTGGACGCTGCGCTGGTACGACGGGCCGACGGTGGACGCGGTGCGGTGCGCGCTGGCCCGGCTGTTCCCGGACGGGGCCGCGGACGCGCTCGCGGTGCGCCGGGACGTGACCACCCGGGCGCTGGCGCTGGCCGCGATCCGGGAGACCCGGGCGGGGGCGATGCACCGCTCGGTGGGCAGTTGGGGCCAGCGCTACCACCTGGAGCAGTTGCTGGCCGGGCAGGAGCACCCGGACCGGCCGGCCGATCCGCGCGAAGCGGCCATGCTGGAGCGGCTGTTGGCGGCGGCGACGCCCGAATCGGCGCGCGGCCCGGTCTCCCCCGACCTGTCCCGGGCGTTCGACCTGGTGGCCCGGGACGGGGTGGCCTGGCTGCTGCCCGAGCACCGCCTGGCCGGGCCCGCCGACCGGGACGCCCTGGCGCTCACCCCGCTGGAGTACCTGACCTCCCGTTACGCCACCGGCGTGCACCGCACCGCGTGGGAGAGCGCGTTGGCCGTGCTGCCGGTGCGCACCGCCGTCGCCGCCGCCCACGGCGACCCTCGGCCCGACCCGGACGCCGCCCGCGCGGCCCTCGCCCTGCTGCCCGTGCTGCGCGCCCAGCTCTCGGCGGAACTCGACGCGATCGGCAAACGCCTGGCCGCTGCCGCCGGGTCCCCGGCCGGGGCGCCCGCCGCAGCCACCGCCGTCGAGCCCCTCCTCGAACCCCCCGGCGACGCCCTCGCCGAACCTCTCGCCGAACCTCTCACTGAGCCCCTCACCGAGGCTCCCGCCGCCGCCCGGTAACCCTCCCGGCAGCGTATCGGTCCTCATTCTGCCTGTTCACGGCCGCTTCCGGTAGGACCGAGCGCACATCCGTCCTCCCTTGTCCGGCGCACCCCGCCGGCCGCAGACTCGTCCGCATTCCCCCCTTTGGACGAGAGCGATGGGAGCCGTGTGTCCTCACACGTTGATCAGGAACTGGCGTTGCGGGCCCGGGTGTTGCTGGCGGGCAGCGAGCCGCCCACCCCGTGGCAGGCGTACCGGGCGCACCGCTTGCTGGCCGGCGACAACCCGGCGGTGCACCTGCCGAAGCTGGCGCTGGCGGCGATCGAACTGACCGGCCACTACCCGGTGCTGATCCGGCGGGACCTGCAACTCGGCCTGATGGCCGAGGCGTTGGCCGTCGCGGCGGCCATCCCGGCGGACGACCCGTTCCGGCCGGAGGCGCTGCGGCAGATCCGCAAGGCGTACGCCGAACAGGCCGTCCGCCTCGGCATCCCCCCGCACCCCGAAACGATCTGACGTACCGTCAGGTCGGCTTTCCTCCAAGTAATCTGACGCTTCGTCAGAGTTCCGCGTCGCGGGCCAGCAGGGCGGCCTGCACCCGGTTCTCGCAGTCCAGTTTGGCCAGGATCCGGCTGACGTAGGTCTTCACCGTCGCCTCGCTCATGTGCAGCCGGGCTCCGGTGTCGGCGTTCGACAGCCCCTCGCCGAGCAGATCGACCACCGCGCGTTCGCGCGCGGTGAGCACGGCCAGCCGCCGCCTGGCCTGTTCGCCGCGCGCGGCCGCCGGGCCGTCGGCGAGGCTGTCCACGATGTGCCGGGTGGCGGCCGGGGAGAGGAAGGCGTGGCCGGTGGCGGCGGCCCGGACGGCCTGGATCAGTTCGCCGGGCGCGGTGTCCTTCAGCAGGAAGCCGGCGCCGCCGGAGGTGATCGCCCGGAGCACGTTCTCCCGTTCGCCGAAGGTGGTGAGCACGATGGCCCGGGTGCCGGGCGCGGCGCGGGGCAGTTCGGCGAGCGCGCTGAGCCCGTCCATGACCGGCATCCGGATGTCCAGCAGCAGGACGTCCGCGGCGAGTTCGGCCGCCATCCGCAGGGCCTGCGCCCCGTCGGGGGCCTCGCCGACCACCTCGATGTCCTCGGCGGAGGTGAGGATCATCCGGATGCCGGCCCGGATCAGCGGCTCGTCGTCGGCCACCAGGACACGGATCACCGGGCACCTTCCTCTGCTGCTCTTCGGCCTGCTCACACCTTGCCATGGAAGTGCTGCTTCTCGACCAGCAGGCCGTCCTTGAAGCAGAACCGCACCACGTCCTGGTCGTCGCCGTCCCGGTCCCCGGCGAACCAGCGGCAGTGCGCGCCCTCGGGCAGCGGCGGGCCGATCCGGCGGAAGTCCTGGGTGAGGAACTCGCTGCCGACCGGCAGCCGTTCGTTGACGGACTGCTCGCTCTGGCCGACCTCGACGGCGTCGTAGAGCCGGGTGGGGACGGTGGCGTCCCGCAGCGAGCTGACGAACATGATGGCGCCGAGCGCGGCGACCGCGGCCACCACTCCGAGCACCGCGAGCGCGCCGAGCGCGCAGCCCACCGCGGGGCTCCGGCGGCGCTTCTCCGGCTCGGTCAACTCCCCGGCGAGCAGGGCGAGTTCCTCGTCGTCGGGGAGGGCGGCGCGGGCCCCCTCGGCGGTGTAGGGCAGCATCCCGGCCAGCCGGAAGCCGCCGTCCGGCAGCGGCCCGCTGTGCACCATGCCGCCGAGCAGCCGGGCGCGTTCGCGCAGCCCGGTCAGGCCCTGGCCGCCGGAGACCGCCGCGGTGCCGTCGCCGCCGGGGCCGTTGACCACCTCCACCACCAGGGTGTCCGGCTCGTAGCGCACGGTCAGTTCGATCGCCGTGCCCGGGGCGTGCTTGTGCGCGTTGGTCAGGCCCTCCTGGGCGATCCGGTACGCGGCGTGGCCGGTGGGCGCGGGGAGCGGGCGGGGCGTGCCGAGGTGGCGCAGTTCGATCCGGGCGCCGGCCGCGCCGGAGGTCTCGGCCAGCCGGTCGATGGCGTCGACGCCGCCGGGGGCGGTCGCGGTGTCCTCGCGCAGCAGGCCGACCACCTCGCGCAGTTCGCGCATCGCGCCGGTGGCGGCCTGGCGCAGCACGGCGACGGCCTCGCGCTGCTGCTCGCCGAGGGTGCGGTCGACCTCCAGAGCGCCGGTGTGCACGGCGATCAGGGCGAGTTGGTGGCCGAGGCTGTCGTGCATGTCCTGGGCGATCCGGTGGCGTTCGCGCAGCCGGGCCTGGCGGGCGATCATCACGCGTTCGCGGAGCAGTTGGGCGTTGCGTTCGCGCAGGCTGTCGAGCAGCGCGACGCGCTGGGCCCGGTAGCGGCCGATGACGGCGGGCAGGACGCCGGTCAGCAGGTACCCGGCGATGCACAGGCCGAGCAGGACGGGCAGCGGGAAGTGGTCGCGCCGGTTCTGCAGCAGGCCGACGCCGACGGTGGCCAGGAAGCCGAGTCCCAGCACCGCCGGGGTCCGCCAGGGCCGGCTGATCCGGCGCCCGGCCGAGTACCCGGCGGCGACCAGCACCGGCAGGAACCCGGTCGGCCCGCCCACCCCGGCCGCCGACACCACCAGCACCGGCCCGGGCAGCCCCCGCCGCAGCGCGAACAGCACCGCGCACGCCCCCACCACCAGCCCGGACGGCCACCCGCCGCTGTCCCCCGCCTGGAACAGCGCCGCGAGCCCGCACACCAGCAGCCCGCCCAGCACCTCCCGGACCGCCAGTTTCCACCGCCAGGGCCCAGGGAACGCCCGCCCGATCCACGCCCGCATCCGCATCCGCACCCCCCGACCCTAGCCAGCCCCGCCCCGGCCCCGATGCCGCCGAAAGTCGACGCCGCGCCCCGACCATCGTCGCTGCCCCGCCGGAGCGGCCGGGCGCAGCCGAGCGGCCGGACCGCCGCCGGGCCGCCGGCTCAGCGGAAGGCGCCGGCTCAGCGGAAGGCGTCCGCGTGCCGGGCGCACCAGTCGGCGAAGGTGCGGGGCGGGCGGCCGAGCAGGCGGGCGACGGTGTCGGTGCGGAAGCCGGTGGTGTCGGCGCGCAGCAGGGCGAAGGCCTCGGTGACCGCCTCGGCGAGGGCGGCGGGGGCTCCGGCGGGGAAGCGGGCCCGGACGGCCTCGGCAGGGGTGGCGGCGGGGCGGACCTCGATCGGGCGGCCGGTGGCGGCGGCGAGCAGGGCGACCTGTTCGGTGACGGTGAGCGCCTCTCCGCCGGTGAGCGCGTGGTGCTCGCCCCGGTGTCCGTCCCCGGTGAGGACGAGGGCCGCGACGTCGGCGATGTCGGCGGGGTCGATCGGGGCGAGGCGGCCGGGGCCGACCGGGTCGAGGACGTAGCCGCCGGTGCGGACGGTGTCGACCCATTCGAGGGCGTTGGTCATGAAGCCGCCGGGCCGCAGGACCGTGTACGGGATGCCGCTGCCGCGGACGGCCTCCTCCCGTTCGCGGTGCCAGCGGCCCATCGCGGGCACCGGGTCGCCGAGCACGTTGGCCGAGGACAGGTGCACCAGGTGCCGCACCCCGGCGGCCCGGGCGGCGGCGACGGCGTGGGCGGTGTGGGCGGTGCCGAGGCCGGGGGTGAGCAGGAAGAGCCGTTCGACGCCCACGAACGCCGGGGCCAGGGTGGCGGGTTCGCCGAGGTCGCCGACGGCGCGTTCGATCCGGGCGGGCAGCGCGGCGGCCCGGGCCGGGTCGCGCACCAGGACGCGGATCCGGGCGCCCTTCGCGTCGAGCGCGCGGACGAGTTCGCGGCCGACGTTCCCCGTCGCACCGGTGACCAGTATCATCGTTCCCCCAGAAGCCGTTAGCCGTCTACTGATTTCCCGGACAGGACGCTAGCCGGTAACTGATTAGCCGTCAATCGACCTGCTGGCACCGACCGGAGAGCCGCCATGCCCGACTTCCTCGACCTGCACGGCAAGACCTCGAAGGCGCTGCGGGCCGCCGCCGACGCCGGCATGCGCCGCCACGGCCTGCACCTCGGCCAGAACCTGCTGCTCGCCGCCCTCTGGGAGCAGGACGGCCGCACCCCCGGCGAGATCGCCGCCGCCCTGGAGGTCACCACCCCCACCGTCGTCAAGATGGCCACCCGGATGGCCACCGCGGGCCTGCTCACCCGCGCCCGCGACGACCGCGACCAGCGCCTGGTCCGCCTCTGGCTCACCGACGCCGGCCGCGCCCTCCAGCAGCCGGTCGAGGCCGAACGGCGCCGTCTCGAGGAGCAGGTCACCGCCGGCCTCACCGCGACCGAGCGCCGCCACCTGCTGACCGCCCTCGCCAAGATCCACCGCGCGGCCACCGCCCTGCCCGCCGAGTAGCCCCGCCCGCCGAGGAGCAGGTCCTTCCGGCCTCCTCGTCAACTGCCGTCCGGGCGGTGGACGGTGAGGCTCCCGTGGGCCGCCAGTGCGGCGGCCGGGTCGCCGGGGGTCTGCCGCAGGACGGCGTCCAGGAAGGCCAGGGTGGTCTCGGCGAGCATCCGCGGGCTCCCGGTGCGGCCCAGGGTGCCGGTGACCGAGGGCAGCGGCGGCAGGTAGAGCGGGGCGTCGGTGAAGGTGAGGTGGGCGGCGCCGGGGACGGTCAGCCGGTAGCTGGTCGCGGTGTCGGCCGCGAGCGCCTCGGTGAGGCGGGGCAGGTAGCGCGGGTCGGTGGCCGGGGTGACGGCCTGGGTGAGCGCCAGCACCGGCTGGTGCAGGGCGGGCGTGGCGGGGCCGTGCGGGAAGCCGTCCAGGTCGACGGCCGCGGCGAACCGGGCGTCCTGCCGGGCCGCCTGGAGCGCGGCGGCCCCGCCCATCGAGTGCCCGGCCACCGCGGCCCGGCCGGTGTCCAGCCGTCCGGCCAGCGGGTCGCCGCCCCCGGTCCGGCCCAGGTCCGCCAGCCGGGTCAGGGCGAAGCGCAGGTCCGCGGCCCGGACCGCCGTCCAGTCGGCCGCGAGCTGCTCGTCCCGGTCCCGGTCGCCGCTGGAGGCGGTCGCGGCCCGGACCGTCCGGCCGTCGTCCAGGACCACGGCCGCGCAGTCGTACGGGTGGTCGAGCGCGGCCACCAGGTAGCCGTGGGCGGCCAACTCCTCGGCCCAGGCGGTGTTCTGGGTGCGCGCCCCGCCCGACCCCGGCGAGAACAGCACCACCGGGAACCGCCCGCCCCCGCCGGCCACCGGCGCCCCGGCCACCGCCCGGGAACGGGCCCGCGCCGCCCCGTCGAACAGGAAGCCGGGCAGGCCGGCCCCGCCCGCCAGCGCCCCGGCAACGGTGCGCGCCTCCTGCTCCGTCCGCCCCAGGTACGGGGCCCGCGGCGCGCCCGCCGGGCTCGCCCCCGCCGGGTACCAGAGTTGGACGACGACGGTCCGCCGGTCGTCCGGGTCGGCGGTGAAGGTCTCCGGCCGGTCCGGGTCGGTCCACTGCACCACCCGGGTCCCGACCGGGTACGGCCCCGACGGCACCGGGAACACCGGCACCGGGAACGCCCACGCCGCCAACGGCCCCGCCGCCACCAGCCCCAGGGCGGCCGCCGACCCCGGCAGCGCCAGCCACCACCGGGCCCGCCACCGCGGCCCGCCCGGACGCCGCCGCAGCCCCCGGAGCAGCGGCGCCGCCGCGAACGGCAGCGCCACCGCCCCGCCCACCAGCACCGGCAGCAACTGCCAGCGCACCCCCAGCACGCCCAGCACCGCCGCGGACGGCACGAACACCGCCACCGCCGCGGCCCGGCCGCGCGCCCGGGCGGCGGCGGGAAGCCAGCGCGCCGCCACCAGCGCGGCGGCGGCCAGGACGACGAGGAACTCCGGAAGGGACAGGAACAGTCCCGTGATGGTCTCGGTCACGCCGCCATCCTCGAAGCGGCACGCCCCCCGCCGCATCAGCCCCCGGTCGCCGGCCGCCGCCACCCCGGTCGCACTCCGAACCCCCCGGCCGGCCGGTCCCGTTGCGACTCCGGGAGGTACCGCTTCTCCTCCTCCGGTCGTACCCGGACCCGCCGACCTCCGACGGCGGGCTCATGCGCACGGCCGCACCCGCCGCCTAGCGTGGCAGCACCGGAACGCCCGGTTCCCCTCCCCCTCCACCACCGCGCCCACCGAGCGACAGGAACACCCGATGACCGAGGCGGCCGCCCGACCCGAGGAGGCCCACCCGGGACTCCGCCGGCTCCACCTGCCCCTCCGCCTGCCCCGCCATCCGTCCCTCCACCTGCCCCTCCACCGGCTGCCGCCCGCCGCCCGGGAGGCACTGCCGGTGGCGCTGCTGCTGCCGCTGCTCCTGCTGCACCTCGCGGGCACCGCCCGGTCGTCGGACCTCCCGTTGGCCGCCGCCCTCACCACCGCCCTGGTGCTGCCGCTGGCCTGGCGGCACCGGGCCCCGTACCCGGTGTTCGGCACGGTGGCCGCCGCGGCCCTCCTCCAGTGGCTGGCGGACGTCCCGCTGCCCGCGGACGTGGCCCTGCTGGTGGCCCTGTACGCGGTGGCCGTGCACGCCGGGCGGCGCGGGACGCTCGCCGCCTGCGCCGTCGTGCTGGGCGGTGCCCTGGCGGCCTGCCTGCGCTGGTCGACGGACGGCGCGTTCGCCGCCCCCTTCGTCGCCCTGGCCGCGACGGCCGTCACCGCCGCCACCCTGGGCGCGCACGCCCGCACCACCCGCGCCCACCTCGCGGTGCTGGCGGAACGGGCCGCGCACCTGGCCCGGCAGCAGGAGCAGCGCGAGCGGTTGGCCGTCGCCGAGGAGCGGGCCCGGATCGCCCGGGAGGTGCACGACATCGTCGGCCACCACCTGTCCGTGATGGTCGCGCTCACCGACGCCGCCGTGCACGTCCGGGACCGGGCCCCCGAGCAGGCCACCGCCGTACTGCTGCGGGCCGCCGAAACCGGCCGGCAGGCCCTGACCGACCTGCGGCGGCCGCTCGGCCTGCTGCGCACCGGCGAACCGGACCCGCAGCGCCACCCGCTGCCCGGCATCGCCGAGTTGGAGCCGCTGGCCGACCGGATGCGCGCCGCCGGGCTGCCCGTCCGCCTCGACGTCCACGGCGAACCCGAGCGCCTGCCCGCCACCGTCCAACTGACCGTCCACCGCCTGGTGCAGGAAGCCCTGACCAACACCCTCAAACACGCCCCCGCCGGCACCCGCGCCGAGGTCCGGATCCGCTGCGCACCCGCCGCCGTCACCGTGGACGTCACCGACGACAACCCCGCCCCGCGCCCCGCCACCGCCTCCGGCCAGGGCATCCCCGGCATGCGCGAACGCGCCGCCGCCCACGGCGGCACCCTGTCGGCCGGCCCGCTCCCGGACGGCGGCTGGGCCGTCCGCGCCCGCCTGCGGCTCGGCGGCGGCCCGGCGGCGTCCGCATGACGGTCAAGGTCCTGGTCGCCGACGACGAGGCGCTGCTCCGGATGGCCTTCACCACGATCCTGGCGGCCCAGCCCGACCTGACCCCGGTCGGCGAGGCCGAGGACGGCGACCGGGCCGTCCGCCTCGCCCGCGAACTGCGCCCCGACGTCGTCCTGATGGACGTCCGGATGCCCGGCACCGACGGGATCGAGGCGACCCGGCGGATCACCCGCCTCTCCCCGCCCGTCCGGGTCCTCGTCCTCACCACCTTCGACCTCGACGAGTACGCCTTCGCCGCGCTCGCCGCCGGCGCCTCGGGCTTCCTGCTGAAGAACACCCGGCCCGAGGAGCTCCTCACCGCGATCCGCAACGTCGCCGCGGGCCACGCGGCCCTCTCCCCCCGCATCACCCGCCGCCTGCTGGACGACTTCCGCCCCCACCTCCTCCCCACCGGCACCCCCGACGACCACGCACGCCTCGGCCGCCTCAGCACCCGCGAACGCGAGGTCCTCGTCGCCGTCGGCCACGGCCTCTCCAACACCGAGATCGCCGCCACCCTCCACCTCGCCGAAGCCACCGTGAAGTCCCACCTCGGCCGCATCCTCCACAAACTCGCCCTCCGCGACCGCGTCCAAGCCGTGGTCTTCGCCCACACCCACCACCTCGTCCACCCCACCTGACCCCCGCCGCCCCAGGCCACCACCCCAGGCCCACCCGCCCGTCAGCGCGCCCCATCCTCTCCTCCCCTCAACTCCCCGCCCCCGTCAGCCGCGCGATCAGCACCGCGATGTCGTCCGCCCGGTGGGCGTCGTGCCGGGCCTGGCCCAGCAGGAAGTCGGCGAGGGGTTCGAGGGCGGGGGTGGTGGCGTGGGCGAGGGCGGTGCGGAGGCGGTCGATGCCCTCGCTGAGGGTGGCGGTGGCGGATTCGACCAGCCCGTCGGTGTAGAGGACGAGGGTGGCCCCCGGCGGCAGCCGGGTCTCGGTGGCGGGGAAGTCGAGGTCGTGGTCGATGCCGAGCAGCGGTCCGCCGGCGAGGTCGAGGGCGGTGGTGCGACCGTCGGCTTCGCGCAGCAGTGGCGGGGGGTGTCCGGCGCGGACGGCGCGCAGGGTGCGGGTGCCGGGGTGCAGGCGCAGCAGGCAGCAGGAGGCGAGCAGTCCGGCGTCGAGGTCGACGAGGAGGTGGTTGGTGCGTCGGGCGACGGTCTCGACCGGGTCGTCGCCGCTGGCGAACGCCCGTACCGCGCTGCGGAGTTGGCCCATGAGGGCGGCGGCCTTGACGCTGTGCCCCTCGACGTCGCCGATGATCAGGACGACGCCGCCGTCGGGGGTGGGCAGGACGTCGTACCAGTCGCCGCCGATGTCCATGCCGCGGGTGCCGGGCAGGTAGCGGGCGGTGATGTCGAGGCCGGGGACGGCGGGCAGCCGGTGCGGGAGGAGGGCCTGTTGGAGGCCGCGGGCGACGGCGGACTCGGCGTCGTAGAGGCGGGCGCGTTCGAGGGCCTGGGCGATCAGGCCGCCGAGGGCGGTGAGGACGGAGCGGTCCTCGGCGGTGAACGGCCGGGGGCGGTCGAAGCCGAGGATGAGGCTGCCGACGGGGTGGCCGGAGGCGATCAGCGGGAGGAAGGCCCAGGCGGCCATCTCGTCGCGCGGGATGCCGGGGTAGGCGGCGGAGAGTTCGCGGGCGGACTCGAAGAAGATCGGCGCGCCGGTGGTGAACACCTCGGTGCCGGGCAGCCGGGCCCGGATCGGGGTGCCTTCGAACGGGTCGAGGAAGCCTTGGGGGTAGCCGCTCTCGGTGACCAGGTGCATCCGGCCGCCGCGGGCCAGGTAGAGGGCGAGTTCCTGGCCGCCGAAGCCGGGCAGGATCTGGTCGACGACGGCCTCGGCGACCTCCCGGACGGTGACCGCCTCGGTGAGCGCGGAGGCGAGTTGCAGCAGGTGGTAGACGCCGCCGAGGGAGGCGGGGGTGGGGGGG
>NZ_JOGH01000166.1:0-10258 GCF_000721345.1 Kitasatospora sp. NRRL B-11411
GTACGGGGACGGCGACGGGGACGGGAGCGGGGGCCGGGGCGGGGGTGAACTCGATGGCGGTGAGGCGGGGGGCGGCGGTGCGGGGGAGCAGGACGGCGGAGGCGACGCCGGGGGGCAGCGGACCGGCGGCGGTGACCAGGGCGCGCAGGGTGGCGGCGGAGCGGCGGTGGCGGGCGAAGGCGTACCGGGAGACCCGGCGGCCGCGGCGGCGCTGGCCGTCGGCGGCCTGCGCGGGGGTGGCGTCGAGCAGCAGCAGGTGCAGGCGGCGGCCCTGCCGGGCGGTGGCGCGGGCCAGGGCGCGGCGGACCCAGGGCAGGGTGCCGCAGTCGTGGACGACCAGCGGGCCGCCGGCCCGTACCGCCGCGCGCAGCCGCAGGTAGTGGGCGAGCCGGACCAGCGGCCGGTACAGCGCGTACGGGACGCCGGGCAGGGCGCGGGCGAACCGCGCCCGGGTGTGCTGGGAGTCGATCACCCGGGCGCGGGCGCAGCGCCGCATCAGGGTGCTCTTGCCGCTGCCGGGCAGCCCGGAGACCACCAGGACGTCGTCCGCCGGGTAGGCCAGCCGGGCCGGGGCGGGACGGCCGGTCAGGTCGTGCCGGGCGTGCGGGCGCAGCTGCGGGGGCACACGGTCCTCCTCAAGGGGTCTGCCGGTCAAAGGGTCTGCCAAAGGGTCTGCCAAGGGGGCGTCATGTGAACGTCATGCCCAGGGAAGTCGGTTCCAGCCCCTCGGCGGTGCAGCTGTGACGCGGCTGTTTCCGTTCCCGGACACCCTGGGTGAAATGCGGCGGATGATCCATGGCAGGGTGGGCGGATGCGATTCGCCCCGGGGGAGACCGACGGGGGCGCAGGGGATCAGTGGGAAAAGGGGTGGGGGCACATGAGGTTCTGCTTCCTGGTCGAGGAGCACTACCGCAACGACGGGATGCCGCTGGCCGTGGTCGAGCACCTGCGGGCCACCGGCCACCGGGTGGACGTGCTGCGGCCCGGCGCCGACCTGCTCGACCTCGCCGAGCTGGTGCGCACCGGCGCGCACGACGCGTGGGTGCTCAAGACCGTCTCCGGCGGCCCGGGCCTGGGCCTGCTGGAGTCCGCCGCCGCGGCCGGCCTGACCACCGTCAACGACGCCCGGGCGATCCGCCCGGTCCGCGACAAGGCGCAGACCGCGGTGGTCGCCGCGCTGCACGGCCTGCCGATGCCCCGGACCTGGGCCGCCGCCGACCCGGCCGCGTTCGCCGCGGTGGACGCGGACCGCTACCCGCTGGTCGTCAAGCCCGCCGACGGGTCCTCGGGGCGCGCCGTCCACCTGGTCGAACGGCCCGAGCAGCTCGCCGAGTTGGCCGCGCCCGCGGACGGCGGCCTGCTGATCGCCCAGCCGTACGTGCCCAACGACGGCTGCGACCTGAAGGTGTACTGCGCGGGCGGCGAGTTCTTCGCCACCCGGCGCACCTCGCCGCTGCACCCGCACCACCCCGCCGTGGAGCGCCCCGTCCCGCTGCCGCGCGAGGTCGCCGCGCTGGCCGCGCAGGTCGGCGAGGTGTTCGGCCTCGACCTGTACGGGCTGGACGTGCTGGTCGGCCCGGACGGGCCGGTGGTCGTCGACATCAACGACTTCCCGAGCTTCCGCCAGGTGCCGCGCGCCGTCGAGCGGGTGGCCGACGCCGTGGTCCGGCTCGCCCGCAGCGGCTCCTCCTGGCCGACCCCCGGCGCGGGCCCGCTGCTCACCGACGCCGGGGTCCCCGACGCCCGGGCCGCCCGGTGACGCCGCCCCGGCCGCTGCGGATCGCCCTGGTCGCCCGCGAACCCGGCCACCCGCTGCTCGCCGGGGCGCTGCGCCTGCTGGAACAGGACGGGCACCTGACGGCCGGTCCGGACGAGCCGGCCGACGTGGTGCTGCTCAAGGCCCGCGACGCCCGGTCGCTGCGCCGGGCCGAGGCGTACGAGCGGGCGGGCACGCCGGTGCTCAACTCCGCCGCCGTCACCGCCCGTTGCCAGGACCGGGACTGGATGGAGCGCACCGCCCGGGCCGCCGGACTGCCGTTCGCCCCCACCCTGGGCGGCGGCGTCCTGGCCGCACTCGGCTGGCCCGGGCCGGTGGTGGTGAAGAGCCGGCACAGCCGCAAGGACGACCTGGTGGCCCGCGCCGACACCCCCGCGCAGTGGCACGCGCTCGCGCGGGCCTGGCCGGACGAACCGGTGCTGCTGCAGCGGCCGGTGGCCGGCGACGGCTGGGACCGCAAGGTGTGGGTGGTCGGCGGGCAGGTCTTCGCCGAGCAGCGCCGCTCCGAACTGGAGCCCGGCGGCCCGGAGCGCCGCCCCTGGGCGCCCGACCCGCAGGAGCGGCGGATCGCGCTGGCCGCCGGGACGGCGTTCGGACTCCAGGTGTACGGCGTCGACCTGCTGCCGGGCCCGGACGGGCCGGTCGCCGTCGACGTCAACGCCTTCCCCGGCGTCCGCCTCCAGCCCGGCGCCCCCGAGGCGCTCGCCGCGCTCGTGCTGCGCACCGCCGGGCGCTGAGCGCCGCCACCCCGCCGGCCGTGACCTGCCGTGTGACCTGCCGGTTCCGGGCCGGCGGGCCCTGCCGCGGGCCCACCCCGTCGGTCCGCCCGGCCGCGGGCGTCTGCGAGAATCGGTGCGCGGCGGAGCCACGGACGAGGAGGAGCGCGGTGCGCGAGGAGGAACCGCGGTCGCGGATCCCGCAGCTGAGGCTGGACGAGCTGCTGGCCGAACTGCAGGCCCGGATCGACGTGGCCCGGGGCACCCGGGACCGGGTGCACAGCCTGCTGGAGGCCGTGCTGTCGGTCGGCCGGGAGCTGGAGCTGACCCAGGTGCTGCGCCGGATCGTGGAGGCCGCGGCCGTCCTCGCCGACGCCGAGTACGCGGCGCTCGGCATCATCGGCCCGGACGGCGACACGCTCTCGCAGTTCATCACCGTCGGTCTGACCGAGGAGGAGATCGCCCGGATCGGCCCCTACCCGACCGGCAAGGGCCTGCTCGGCGAACTCATCCGGCACCCGCAGCCGCTGCGGCTGGAGGACCTCACGTCGCACCCGGCGTCCACCGGCTGCCCCGCCCACCACCCCGAGATGCGGACCTTCCTCGGCCTGCCGGTGCGGGTGCGCGACGAGGTGTTCGGCAACATCTACCTGACCGACAAGCGCGGCGCGGCCGGGTTCGACGACGACGACGAGTCGGTGATCGCCACCCTCGCGGTCGCCGCCGGCGTGGCCATCGACAACGCCCGGCTGTACGAGGAGGCGCAGCGCCGGCAGCGCTGGCTGACCGCCACCGCCGAGATCAACCGCCGCCTGCTGTCCGGCAGTTCGCGCACCCAGGTGGTCGAGCTGATCGCCCAGCGGGCCTGCGACATCTCCGGCGCGCAACTGGCCGACGTGCTGACCGCGCTGCCCGGCGGCGCCGAGCTGCGGGTCGAGCTGGCCTTCGGCGGGAACGTCGACGGGCGGGTCGGCGTGGAGGTGCGGGCGGCCGGCACGATCTCCGGCGCGGCCTGCGCCACCGGCTTCCCGGTGACCTCGCACGACCTGGCGCGGGACCCGCGCTTCCCCGGCTGCGTGCCGCGCTTCGCGGGCATGGGCCCGGCCGTCGCGGTGCCGCTGGGGCGGGCCGAGGGCCACACCGAGGGGGTGCTGCTGCTGGTGCGCGGCAGCGGCGAGCCGGAGTTCACCGAGCGCGAGATCGACCCGCTGCTGGGCTTCGCCGACCAGGCCGCGCTCGCCCTGGAACTGGCCGAACGGCGGCGCGACGCCGAGCAGTTGGCCGTCCTGGAGGACCGCGACCGGATCGCCCGGGACCTGCACGACCTGGCCATCCAGCGGCTGTTCGCCACCGGCATGACGCTGCAGAGCGCGTCCCGGTTCATCGACCACCCCGGGGCGTCCGACCGGGTGCTGCGGGCGGTCGGCGACCTGGACGAGACCATCAAGATCATCCGCTCGACGATCTTCGGGCTGCGGGTCCGCGAGGCCGGTGCCGGACAGGGCCTGCGGGCCCGGGCCGTGCACGTGGTCGAGGAGGCGCAGGCCGCCCTCGGCTTCGCACCCCGCCTCAGCATGGAGGGCCTGCTCGACACCGACGTGCCGCCCGCCGTCGCCGACCACCTGGTCGCCGTCCTCGGCGAGGCGCTCAGCAACGCCGCCCGGCACGCGAAGGCCGGCCGGGTCGAGGTCGCCCTGCAGGCGGCCGGCGGCCACGTCGCCCTCACCGTCCAGGACGACGGCGTCGGCATCCCCGCCCAGGGCCGCCGCAGCGGCCTGCGCAACCTCGAGGAACGCGCCCGCGCCCTCGGCGGCACCCTCGCCGTCACCAACCCGCCGACCGGCGGCACCGTCCTCAACTGGACGGTCCCGCTGGGACACTGACGGTCCGTCAGGAATAAGCCGGGCTCCCCGGCCGGCTTCTGACGGACCGTCAGGGGGATTCCAGTGCCGCCGCCTTGCGCAGCAGCACGGCCCGCTCGCGGGCGTTGCGGCACAGGCGGGCGGCGAGTTCGAGCTCGGTGCGGGCCTCGGCGGTGCGGCCCAGGCGGGTGAGCAGTTCGCCGCGGACGCCCGGCAGCAGGTGCGAGCCGGGCAGGCGGTCGGCGGCGAGCAGCTCGTCCACGAGGGCCAGCGCCTCGGCCGGGCCGCTCGCCATGGCGACGGCCACCGCCCGGTTCAGCTCGACCACCGGGGACGGCGCCACCCGGCCGAGCGCCTCGTAGAGCAGCACGATCCGCTCCCAGTCGGTCTCCGCCACCGACGGCGCCACCGCGTGGCAGGCCGCGATCGACGCCTGCAGCCCGTACGGGCCCAGGCCCCGCCCGGCCGTCGCGGCCCGGCCGAGCGCCGCCAGCCCGCGCCGGATCGCGGGGCGGTCCCAGCGGGTGCGGTCCTGGTCCTCCAGCAGCACCGCCTCCCCGTCCGGCCCGGTCCGGGCCGGGAAGCGGGCCGCCGTCAGCTCGAACAGCGCCAGCAGGCCCTGCGGTTCGCCCTCGCCCGGCAGCAGGGCCGCCAGCGTCCGGGCCAGCCGGAGCGCCTCGTAGGCGAGGTCCGGGCGCAGCAGGTCCTCGCCCGCCGTCGCGGTCGACCCCTCCGTGAACACCACGTACAGCACGCTCAGCACCGCGCCCAGCCGCTCGCGCCGCTGCTCGGCGGGCGGCAGCCCGAACGGGACGCGGGCCGCGGCGATCGTCTTCTTCGCCCGGGTGATCCGGGCCTGCACGGTCGGTACCGGCACCAGGAACGCCCGGGCGATCTCCTCACTGGACAGGCCGCTCACCACCCGCAGCGTCAGCGCCACCCGGGCCTCCGGCGCGAGCACCGGGTGGCAGGCGGTGAACACCAGCGCCAGCACGTCGTCGTCGATCCGGTCCGGGTCCCACGGCAGGTCGTCCGCCTGCCCGCCGCCGGGCGCCGCCCCCGCGTGCGCCTCGCCCTCGGCGAGCGGGCCCGCCAGCAGGGCGTAGCGCCGGTCCAGCGCCGCGCGGCGGCGGAAGGCGTCGATCGCCCGCCGCCGCGCGGTCGTCAGCAGCCAGCCCACCGGCTCGGCGGGCACGCCGTCGCGCGACCAGGCCACCAGCGCCTCGGCGAGCGCCTCCTGCGCGACGTCCTCGGCCAGCGCGAAGTCCCCGCCCCAGCGGGCCAGCGCACCCACCACCCGGGCGGACTCGATCCGCCAGACCGCGGCGACGGCCCGCCGGGCCGACTCCGTCACCGGCGGGCCGTCGTGGGTGGAGGGCATCAGAGCTGGCCGGTCCGCTCGCGCCAGGCCCGCTCCATGGCGACCCACTCGTTGTCCTGCGGGAACTCGTCGATGCTCGGCACCCGGCGCACCTCGCACTTCGCCCCCGGCATCGCGGGCAGCCGCTTCGCCCACTCCACGGCCTCCTCCTTCGAGGCCACGTCGATCAGGTAGAAGCCGCCGAACAGCTCCTTGGTCTCCCCGTACGGACCGTCGGTGACCACCGGCACCTCGCCGTCGTAGTCCACCACCACGCCCTGCGACGGGTCGTCCAGCCCCTCGGCGGCCACCAGCACGCCCGCCCGGATCAGCTGCTCGTTGAACCGGCCCACCGTTTCGAGCATCTCCTCGAACGGCGTCTCCCCCATCTTGGCCATGGTCTCGTCCGTCGCCCGCATGATCAGCATGTACTTCGCCATCGTCGTTCTCCTCGCTCGGGGGGCCTTCTCACGACCCCTTCTATCCCAAGGTCGAACGGCGCGGACCCGGATCGACACCGGAACCGGAAAAGTTTTCCGCTTTCCCCGCGGCTCCCCGAAGCTCCCCGCGGCTCCTCGCGCACCGGCCGCCCGGCGGCTTCCGGTAGGCTCCGGACCTCCGCGCCGATGATCATCCGGACGGGCGCGGGGGAGGGGAGCCGAGCGGTGAAGCGGGTCGTGCGGTGGGGCGCGGTGACGGTGATCGGCGCCGTGGCGGCGGGCGGGTACGCGTTCGGGGTCCTCGACGAGTCCGCGCCGGGACGCGGCTGCCGGGGCACCGGCGACCGGGTGCGCAGCATGGAGACCGCGATGACCGCCCTGGACCTGCCCGCCGGCGCCGCCCCCGCCCCCGGGAGCCCCGACCGGGACGGGCGGAGCGGCCCGGTCACCGAGTCCGGCTGCTTCACCGACCACTCCGGCGTCCCCTGGGCGTACGCCGCCGGCAGCTACACCGGCGCCGGCCCGCGCGAGCGGGTGCGGGAGTTCTACCGCACCGCCGCCCTCGCCGACGGCTGGCACCACCAGCCCGACCCGGACGAACCGGACGGCGGCCTGTGCTTCACCCGGACCGTCGACGGCCACCCCAGCCTGCTGACGGTGGGCTTCACCGGGTACGCCGCCGACAGCGGCGCCTACCGGGTCGAGGTCGGCCACTTCGCCGACGACGGCGCCACCCGCTGCGCCGCCCCGGCCACCGTCCGGTACTGACCGGCACTCAGACTCGGCCCGCGGCCGGGGTGCTCAGGGCCGAGCCTCCTCCCGGTGCAGGTCGAGGGCGGTGAGCAGGTGGAGCGCCGCGTCCGTCCAGCGGTCGGGGGACGGGTCGGCGGCCAGGGCGTCCAGCAGGGCGGCGGCGGTGCGCAGGCCGGTGCGGCGCAGAGCGGCCGCGGCCGGGGCCAGTTGGTGCGGGAGGGCGGCGTCCAGGCCGGTGCGGGCGAGTTCGGCGAGCGCGGTGCGGGCGGCGGTCAGGGCCGCGGCCAGCGGGTCGGCGGCGGCCGGGGGCAGGGCGGTGAACGGGTGCGGGTCGGTCTCGGCCGCCAGGTCCGGGTGGACCGGCCCGGCGGCCGTGCGCACCGCCAGCGGGTCGAGGACGGGACGGCCCGCCTCCGGCCGCAGCAGGCCGCTGACGTGCGTCACCGTGCCGGACTCCAGGGCCGCCGCCAGCGCGTCGATCCGGCCCGGGCAGAGCACGTCGTGCTCGGCGGAGAGCCGCACCTCCGTGCCCGCCGCGTCCCGCAGGACGGCCTCCAGCCGCTGCCGGGCCGGGTCGTAGCCCAGCGGGCCGACCTCCGCCACGGCCAGCACGTGCGCGTTCTCCGCCTCGATCCGGGGCCGCACCGGCCGCGGCGGACGCCCGCCCAGCGCCCGCAGCCGGGCCGCCGCGTCGTGCAGCAGCAGCGGCGCGGGCAGCGACGCCCAGGCGTCGCCGAGCGGCGTGACGCTGGTCGAGGCGATCCGGCCCCGCTCCACCGTCACGGCCCGGCCCGCGCTGCGCGAGACCGACTCGCTGACCAGGTTCGACCCGGCCAGCGCCCGCACCGAGTGCCCGAGCAGCCGCCGCCCCGCCAACTCCGCGCCCGTGCCCGGCCGTCCCTCCGGCACCGCCCACCGCTTGCGCAGCACCAGGGCGATCCCGGCGTCCGGCTGCGCCAGGTAGAGCTCCGTGCACCGCTCCGCCCCGCCCCGGCCGGCCGACACCCGGCAGCCCAGCGCGACCAGCCGGGTCCGGCGCAGCTGGGTGACCGCGCTCTCCCCGGTGCCCAGCGCCAACGCCCGGTCCGCCGCCCGCAACCGGGCCCGCAGCTCCACCAGCAACTCGGCCACCCGGTCCGGGTCGTGCCGGGTGTCCCGGTCCGCGTACGCCGCCAGCTGCACCCGCAGCTCGGCCGCCGCGGCGGCCGGCCAGTGCGCCGACACCGCCGTCAACTCGGCCTCCACCCGGGCCAGTTGGGCCAGCAGGACCGGACCCGTCCGGGCCGTGCCGGTGCGCAGCAGTTCCTCGGTGAGCGCCGCCACCGCCACCGCCGCCGTCGCTGTCGCCGTTGCCGTTGCGGGAGCCGGCTGCGCCCGGTCCGCCGTCGCCGTCGCCGTCGCCGTCGCCGTTGCCGTCGCCGCCGTCCCGGCATCCGCCCGCTTCGGGCCGCCCGCGGTGCGTGCCGAACCGGACGGCGTGCCGTCCTCGTCCGCCGCCCGGAACGCCCACACCGCCAGCGTCACCAGCTCGCCGTGCCGGGCCGCGGTCGCCCCGCTCAGCGCGAAGTTCAGGCTGCGCGGGACGGGGAAGCGGACGGTGCAGCTGGGCAGTTCCACCGACGGCGCCGGGTGCGCGGCGTCCATCCGCTGCACCGTCACCCGCACCCCCCGCTCCCAGGCCCGCCGGGCCGCGGCGAGGGCCGGGCGGCCGAACGCCGCCAGCAGCGCCGCGTCGTCGAACTCGGCCGGAGACCACGGGAGTTCGGGCTCCGGAGGCGGGACGGTCGCCTTTGCCCCGGGTGCGGAATCGGATTCGGGTGCGGATTCGGACGAGGACTCGGATGCGGATTGCGGCTGGGCCTGGGCCTGGTAGGCGAGGACCAGGCCCACCAGGTGGCGGCAGACGCCCGGGGCCGGGCAGCTGCACGTCCCCGCCTCCAGCGGGACTCCGGCGGGCAGGGCCGCCCGGCTGCCGTCCGGGAACGCGGCCGTGACCTCGCCGGCCGCGTCGAGGGACACCGAGGCCCCGGCGCCCGAGTCGAGTTCGCGGGCCGCCCGCTTCACCAGGCCGCGGTTGGCCAGCGCGGCCAGCGTGTCGGCGTCCAGCGCCAGCAGGTCCGCCCGGGCGTTCACCGGCCCACCTTCTCCGCCACGAACGCGGCCAGCGCGCCCGGTGTCATCGCGCCCACGTGCGCCCCCAACCCGACCAGCCGGGCCGCCAGTTCGCGGTCGTACACCGGTTCCGCCTCCTCGTCCAACGCGGCCAGCCCGAGCACCGTGCTGCCCTGCTCCACCAGCGTCCGCACCCCGCGCAGCAGTCGGCCGGTGTCGCCGCCCTCGAAGAAGTCCGACACCAGGACCACGATGCTGCGCCGCGGGTTGTCCAGCAGCCCGGCCGCGTAGTCCACCGCCCGGGCGATGTCGGTGCCGCCGCCGAGCTGCACCCGCATCAGCAGCTCCACCGGGTCGCTCACGTCCTCGGTCAGGTCGACCACCGAGGTGTCGAACGCCACCAGGTGGGTGCGCAGCCCCGGCAGGTTCCACAGGCAGGCCGCCGTCACCGCGGAGTGGATCACCGACCCGGCCATCGAGCCCGACTGGTCGACCAGCAGCACGAGTTGCCACCGCTCCAGGGTGCGCCGCGTCCGGGAGTGGAAGTACGGCCGCTCGATCAGCAGCCGCCGCTGCTCCGGCTGGTAGTGCGCGAGGTTCGCCCGCACCGTGGACCGGAAGTCGAAGTTCCGGGCCAGCGGGACCAGGCTGCGGCCCGGCGCCCGCGCCCCGGTGAACGCCCGGCGCACCTCGGGGCGCAGTCGGGCCAGCAGCTCGCGCACCACCGCCTCCACCAACCGGCGGGCCAGGGAGAGGAGTTCGGGGTTCATCAGGTGCTTGGTGCGTAGCACCGCGCGCAGCAGCGCCGGGCTCGGCTCCACCCGGGACAGCACCTCCGGGTCGGTGACGATCTCGTCGATGCCGTACCGCTCCACCGCGTCCCGCTCCAGCCGCTCCACGGTCTCCTTCGGGAACAGCCGGTGCACGTCCTCCAGCCAGTCCACCGGCGTCACCACGGACGGCCCGTCGCCCCCGTGCCGCGAGCCCCCGTGCCGCGAACCGCCGCGCCCGCTGCCGCCGGAACGCCGGACCCCGCGCCGTCCCGCCTCCGGGTCGCGCCCGTACAGCCACTCCAGCGCGGCGTCCTGCGCGGCCGCCCGCCCGTCGAGCGGACCGGTACAGCGCTCGGCGGGCGCGCCGAGGATCAGGCGCCAGCGTTCGAGGCCCTCGTCGGGGAGGTGGGAGGACGGGGTCGCGGGGGAGGACGGGGACGCGGGGGAGGGGCCGGTGTCTTCGGG
>NZ_JOGH01000167.1:0-10252 GCF_000721345.1 Kitasatospora sp. NRRL B-11411
GGGGGTGGGCGAGGGGGACGGGCTGGGGCTGGGGCTGGTGTTGGGGCAGGTGACGTGGACCTCGCCGAGGCGGGCGTCGGTGACCGGGCCGGTGTACAGCTGCTCGCCCCGCAGGTTGGTGAAGGTGCCCGAGATGCTGACGTCCAGCCACGCCTCGGCGGTGTACTGGCGGCTCTGCGCGGCCGGGTCGGCGTGCTGGTCGACGGTGACGTCCAGGGTGGACGGGCCGATGGTGGCGGGCAGGCCGATGTCCGCGCCGGTGATCTGCAGTTGGGTGGTGCCGACGCCGACCCGGTGGCCGAGGACGGTCACCTCGTCGCCGTCGGTGTGGTTGTAGGCCAGCGCGTACGGGCCGACCGGCGGCGGCACGCACTCCGCGTACGAGTCCAGGGACGCCACCGAGCCGACCTCGACCGGGCGGTAGTGGATCAGCTCGGAGGAGTTGAACCACACCACCAGGTTGGTGAGTTGGGCCTGCGCGAAGTACTTGGACGGGCTGGTGGAGGTCTGCGTGGTCCGGGTGGCGATGCTGATCCGGGAGAGCATCCCGTCCGGGTCGGAGGAGAAGTCCGCGGTGTCGGTGTCGGGCACCGTGGTGGAGTGCGCGGTGCCGTACGTGCCGCGGTACGCCGACAGGCCGATCGCGGGGACGTCCTGGTTGGTGAGCTGCACCAGCGTCGCGCTCGCCAGGTCCCCCGGCGCGGCGGACGCGGAGCGGGCGGTGGGCAGCAGGGCCGCCGCCGCGAGGGAGCCGGTGGCGGCGAGGACGGCGGTGGCGGCGCGCAGCCGGGGCGCGCGGTTGATGAGGGCCATCGACCACACATAGCAGGACGTACCGGGACGGATCGCACACGGCGCGCCCGTGGACGTCCGCCGGTGGGGCGCGGCGGGGCCGGACGGCGCACCCGGGTTCGTGTGCGACACTTCTGGGCGTTCCGGACGCCGCCACCCCCGGCGGGGCGCCCGGGCGGACGCGGGACGGACGGATGCGGGACGGACGGACGTACGGCGAACGGGCGCGTGGCGGACGAACGGGCGTGCGGCGGACGGGCGGAAGGCGTGCGGCGGAACGGGTGCCGGGGCGAGCGGGAGACACCGGAGGCGGCGGCGTGGAGCAGCAGGACGAGTACGGGGCCCTGGGGGCGCCGAGCGCGCCGGACGCGCCGAGTGCGCCCGGCGGCCGGGTGCTGGCGGCGCTCGCCGAGCGGCGGCGCACTGGCAGCCGTCCCGGCGGGCGCACCGACGGCCGGCGGATCGCGCTGGCCGTCGAGGGCGGCGGCATGCGCGGCATCATCTCCGGCGGCATGGCGCTGGCCCTCCACGAGGCGGGCCTCACCGGCGCGTTCGACGCCGTCTACGGCGCCTCCGCCGGGGCGCTGACCGGCGCTTGGCTGCTCAGCAGCGACCCCGGGCAGCTGGCCGGCTGGGCCGACGCCGAGTACGCCCGGGCGATGGTCCGCCCCGCCAACGTGCTGCGCGGCCGCCCCGTCGTCGACCTGCACCACCTGGTCGAGCACCTCTACACGCACGTGGCCCGGATGGACTTCGACGCCATCCTCGCCAACCCCACCACCCTGCACCCGCTCGCCACCCACACCGGCACCGGGGCCGCCACCGACCTGCACCCGCTGCTCACCGACCCGGTCCGGCTCCGCCTGGCGCTGCGCGCCAGCGCCGCCCTCCCGCTGCTCGCCGGGCCGCCGGTCGCGCTCGACGGCAGCCACTACTACGACGCCGGGCTCGCCGAGTCCGTCCCGTTCCGCACCGCGCTCGCCCAGGGCGCCACGCACGTCCTGGTGCTGCGCTCGCGGGGCCCGCTCGCCGCCCCGGCGGCCGGGGCGGCGGCCGGGCCCTCGCGCGGCTCCCGGATGGTGGCCCGGACGGTGCTGCGCCGCTACCCCGCGCCGCTGCGCGACTCCTACCTGGGGCGGGCCGAACGGCTGCTGGCCGACGAGGAGTTGCTCGGCCGGCACGACCTCGCCCCGGCCACCGACGGCCCCGCCGTGCTCTCCGTCCGCCCCGGGCCGGACGCCCCGAAGGTCGGACGGCTGGCCCGGGACCCGGCGCTGCTGCGGGCCGCGCTGGAGTCCGGGCGGGCGGCGATGGACGGGTTGCTCGCCCGGCTGCCCTGAGCGGCCGTTCCGCCGTCCTCGGCGGCCCGGACCGGCCGGTTGCCGGGGTCGGTCGGTTGTCAGGGTCGGTCGGTTGCCCGGATGACGCTCGGTTGCCCGGATGACGGCCGGTTGCCCCGGCGGTGGGTCGGGGAAGTCCGGCGGTGGGTCAGGGGAGCCCGGCCCGGCGGAGCAGGACGCCGCGGCTGCCCGGGGCGAGGGTCCGCTGGGCGGGGTGCGGGGCGGCGAGGTCGATCTCCTCGACCAGCAGCCAGCCCTGCTGCGCGGAGAGCCAGGGGCGCAGCCGTCCGTCGAGGGCGGACGGGGCCAGGGCGACGAACAGCAGGTCGGTGGGGAGGGCGTGCAGCAGTTCCAGGTCCTGGCCCGCGTGCAGGGTGTCGATCAGCAGCACCGCGCCGAAGCGGCGCCGGACGGGCGGCGGGGCGGCGAGGTCGGCCCCGCTCAGCCGGAGCCGGGCGCGGCCGCGCAGCCGGTCCCAGAGCCGGGCCCGCAGGGCCGGGTCCGGTTCGGCGGCGTGCACGGTGTATCCGGCCCGTAGCAGTCGGCCGGTCAACGCGCCCTCGCCGGCGCCGAGTTCGGCCAGTGCTCCGCTGCCCGGCGGGCGGTGCCGGGCGACCCAGGCGGCGGTGGCGTCCAGGCGTTCGGCTTCGTACTCGGAGGCCACCAGTGTCTCGGCCACGCTCACGTCCTGTCGCAGGGGTCCGAACGGCCGCGGACGCGAGCCGTTACGACCCTAGCCATCTGCTTCGTTCGTGGTCCATACCACCACGGCGAAAAGTTTACGGTTCACGGTCAATTCACAGAGTGGGCCCGGCCGGGGCGGGTCATGGCCGAGGCTGGAAGCCGGACAGGCCCCCGGAGTCGTGGACTCCGGGGGCCTGTCGGTGGCTGCGGGCGGTGCGGGGCCGACCGGTCGGTGCGGCGGGCGGCGGGCGGTCAGGCCAGTTCGTCGTCGACGCCGTCGAGGTCGAGCTCGAAGTCGTCGTCGTAGCGGTCGTCGCGCTCGGTCACCGGCTGGCGGTGCGGGGTGACCCGGCCCAGCTGGAGGGTGGAGTACATGCCGGCGGCGGTGGGGTCGCCCGCCACCACGCTGTCGGCGTTGACGGGGGTCTCCGGGTCCTGGTCGGCGGTGCGGCCGGTGCGGCGCTGGGCGGCGCCGCGGATGCCGGAGCCGCCGACCGGGCCGTAGCCGCCGTGGCCCATGCCCATCCCCATGCCCATCATGCCGCCCGGCGGGGTGGAGCGGCCGACCCCGTTGGTCGCGGTGCCGGGCGAGGAGCCGCCGGAACCGGAGCCGGAACTGCCGCTGCCCTCACCGGACTTCTGGGTCTCGATCCGGGTGCTGCTGCTGCCACCGCGGTTGCCGAGGCTGCCGGCCGGCATCGCCAGGCGGGGGCCGACGGCGACGCCGCCCGGCGCGCCCGAGCCGCCCGGGGCGCCGCTGCCGGAACCGGAACCGGAACCGGAACCGGAGCCCGAACCGGAGCCGCCGCCCGCGCCGCCGTGCCCGCCGGGCAGCAGCGGTTCCCTGAGGCCGAGGGTGTTGATGCCGGCGCCGCCGCCGCTGCGGCCGCCGCCGGAGAGGCCGGAGCCGACCGGGCCGAGCTTGGGCATCAGGCCGGCGAACGCGGCCAGCCCGGCGTCGCCGCCCAGGCGCGGGCCGTTCAGCTGCTGGGGGAGCGAGCCGGTGGAGGCCGGTGCGTTGGGGCTGAGCGGGTTGGCGGCGAACGAGGTGAGGCTGTTGAGCGCCGTGCGGTTGCTGTCCTCGTTCTCGTTCAGGTTGCCCGCCATCTTGTCCATCTTGTCGGCGGTGTCGCGGAACGAGGCGAGGATCCGCTTGAGGACCTCCTCGGCGATGGTCTGCAGCACCTTCTCGGCGACCTCGATGACGATCTTGCCGAACTTGTCGCCGGAGTCGCCCATCTTCAGGCTCTGCACGATCCGCTTGAAGTTGGTGCCGTGCGTCTCGATGTCGTCCGCGCCGCGGCGCAGGTCGGCCGCGCACTGGGCGAGTTGGGCCAGGTCGATGGAGAAGCCCTGCCCGTTGGAGTTGTTGGACGGGGTGGGCGCGATCTTCTGCGCGGCCTTCTCGATCATGGACTCGATCGGCCGGGCGATGGTCTGGGCGAGCTTGCCGACCGCCGCCTCCAGCAGCTGGTTCATGATCTCGCGGCCGATCCGCAGCACCGCCGCCGCGCTCCACGGCCCGGTGGACGAGGCCGCCGCCAGCTGGGCGGAGATGGAGAACAGCTGCGCGATCGACTGGGTCTTGACCACCTCGATCACCACGGCCGCGGCCCGCAGCACCTTGGACACCGTCTGGCAGATCTCGACGATCACCTTGGAGTACTTGGTGATGGTGCTCCACAGCTCGGCGAGCTTGTCCGCCGAACTGCCCTGGTAGACCTCGTGCAGCATGGTCAGTGCTTTGTCCGCCGTCATCTGGGCGTTGTCCAGCGCCCCGGCGAACTTCTCCAACTGGTCGGCCAGTTGGTTGAGCTCGTCCTCATTGGCCGCCGGGAAGCGCACACCCAGCAGTCCGATGATGTGGTTGAGCCCCGATGGTAGTTCCACAGCCATTGCCGCCCCCAGCTGCTGCCCGCGGTAAGTCCCTGATCGCGCAGTGCGACGATACACATAGCGGACGACATCGACCACCTGACGGGGCGTCCCGAAGGCACATTGTGAGCGAATCCGTACAACGTTACGGTGTCCGCCATGGCATGGGGATCATGGTGGCGCGGCCGGTCCGGCACCGGCCCGGGCGCGCCCGGCAGGAGTGCGGAACGGCCGTCCGCGCAGGCGGTGTTGGATGCGGTGGCGGACGAACTTTCCGCGCTGCACGGCGAACGGTGGCGGGTCGAGGGGGCGGAGGTCCGCGGTCCGGGCGCGCTGGCGGTCCGGCCGGACTTTTCTCCGGACGGCGACCCGGACCGGTGGGACCTGGTGTTCCTGGCGGACCGGGACCGGCCGGAGACCGCCGTCCCGGACCGGGTGCCGTGGATCGACGGCGGCGACCAGGACCCGGTGCGCCGGGGCGTCGAGGTGTGGGCGTCCACCACCGGCGCCGCGCTGATCGAACTCGTCGCCCACAACGGCCGGTTCGCCGGCCACCTGGACCCGTCCGACCCGGACGGCCTGCCCGGCTGGCACGCCGTCCACGGCGGCGTGGTCGGCTGGGGCACCGGCCGGCACTTCCACGACGTGCAGGACTGGCTGGTCCGCAACCCCGTGCTGCCCGCTCTCGCCCCCGCCCTGGGCGGGGACCTCGGCCGGGACCAACTCGTCGGCGTCCAGGTGCACTTCGGCAGCGGCGGGGCGGGACGGCGGGTGGCCGAGGTGCGGGTGCACGGCGAGCCGCACGCCGCCGCGTCCGCGGCGCTCGCCGCCCTGGACTGGCCGCAGGTCGCCGAGGGCGACGCGTACGTGCGGACCTTCGTCCTGCTGGTGCGCCGGGCCGGGGCCCGGCCCCCGGCGGACGTCCGGCTCCGGGCGGCCGGGCGGCCGTAGCGGAGGGCCGGAAGGGCTGGCGGGCCGTCAGGAGCCCTGCGGGGGCGCCGGATAGCGCCAGGTGCCGCCGGGGGCCCGGTAGTCCGGCAGCCAGGCCGCCAGGACCTGTGCGGACGGGTAGAACATCGGCTCGGGGAGCGCGTCCAGGGCGACGCGCTCCCAGCCGGCGCAGGCGTGCGGCTCGGTCACCAGCGCCTCGGCCAGGCTCGGCGGGGCCAGCACCGCCGCCGTCACCCGGGTGCGGCCCAGTTCGTGGTCGAGCAGCACCGCCAGCACCCGCATCTCCTCGGCGGGCAGCACGATGCCGGTCTCCTCGGCCAACTCCCGTGCGGCGGCCGCCTCGAAGGACTCGCCGGGGTGGTCGACCTTGCCGCCCGGCAGGCTCCAGGTCGGCGGCTCCCCGGCGGTGGTGCGCCGCCCGATCAGCACCCGCCCGTCCCCGGTCGGCACGATCACGCCCGCGCCGACCAGCGGCGGCGACGGGTGCACGGCGGAGGAGAGTCGGACGTCCGTCACCACTTGCCCTTCTGGTAGTCCTTCAGGAAGCAGCCGTACAGGTCCTCGCCCGACTCGCCCCGGACGATCGGGTCGTAGACCCGGGCCGCGCCGTCCACCAGGTCGAGCGGGGCGTGGAAGCCCTCCTCGTGCAGCCGCATCTTCTCCGGGTGCGGGCGCTCGTCGGTGATCCAGCCGGTGTCCACCGCGGTCATCAGGATGCCGTCGGTCTCGAACATCTCCTGCGCGCTGGTGCGGGTCAGCATGTTCAGCGCGGCCTTGGCCATGTTGGTGTGCGGGTGGCCCGAGCCCTTGTAGCCGCGCTCGAAGACGCCCTCCATCGCCGACACGTTCACCACGTACTTGCGGCGCGCGGAGGACGCGGCCAGCGCCGGGCGCAGCTGCGAGATCAGGATGAACGGGGCGGTGGAGTTGCACAGTTGCACCTCCAGCAGCTCGATCGGGCCGACCTCGGAGACGGTCTGCACCCAGCTGTTGGTGTCCGCCAGGTCCGGCACCAGGCCGCCCGCGTCGATCGCCGTCCCGGCCGCGATCCGCTCCGGCGAGGCCGAACCCGTCACCAGGGCCAGCGAGGTGACCTCCTCGGCGCTCACCGACGGCTGCTCGCCGCGGCTCTGCCCCGGCAGCGCGGGCACGTCCACCGCGCCCGAGCCGAACCGGCCGATCACCGTGGAGGCGGGCAGCGCCCCGGCCGGCAGCGGCGCCGACTCGGCCGCCACCAGCTCGCGGTACGCCCCGGGGGAGCGGCGGACGGTCTGCGCCGCGTTGTTGATCAGGATGTCCAGCGGGCCGTCCGCGGCGACCTCGGCGGCCAGCGCCATCACCTGCGCCGGGTCGCGCAGGTCGATGCCGACGATCTTCAGGCGGTGGATCCACTCGGCGCTGTCCGGCATCGCGGTGAAGCGGCGGATCGCGTCGTTCGGGAAGCGGGTGGTGATGGTGGTGTGCGCGCCGTCGCGCAGCAGGCACAGCGCGATGTACATGCCGATCTTGGCGCGGCCGCCGGTCAGCAGCGCCCGCTTGCCGGTCAGGTCGGCCCGGGCGTGTCGGCGCGAGCGGTTCAGCGCCGCGCAGCTGCGGCACAGCTGGTGGTAGAACGCGTCCACCTCGACGTACCGCTGCTTGCAGGTGTAGCAGGAGCGCGGGCGCTCCAGGATGCCGGCCAGCTCGGTGGTGGTCTCGGTGCTCAGCCCGAAGACGCCCGCCGTCTCGTCGTCGATCCGGCCCGCCGCGCCCGTCGCGGTCCGCGCCGTCACCGCGCGGTCGTTGGCGGTCTTGCGGGCCCGGGTCTCCTGGCGGCGGCGCTGCTTGAGGGTGCGGAACAGGCCGCCGACCGCCAGCCGGACCCGGATCGCGTCCGGGTGGTCGACGTGGATCCCGTCCAGCTCGGCGAGCACGCTCAGGCACAGCTCCAGGCGGTCCGGATCGATGCCCTTGCCGTAGTCGGTGTCGTCCTCGACCGGGGTGCTGCCCGGCCCGCTCTGCTGGTTCGTCACTGCCGATGCTTCCTCGATCGCCCCGTCCGTACCGCCGAACTCTACGGGAGCGGCCGGTGCCGGGGCGAAGCCTGTGACCTGCCGCACGTTCCCCGGGGGGCGCTCAACCGCCGCCCAGTGACCAGGCGATGACCGACAGCGTCAGCATCGACAGCACCGTCGACGCCAGCACCGCCGAGCGGGCCAGCACCGGCGCCGCCCCGTACAGCCGCGCGTACACGTACACGTTCTGCGCGGTCGGCAGCGCCGACATCAGCACCGCCGCCCGCAGCTGCGGCCCCCGCAGGTGCAGCAGCAGCGCGCCGACCGCCAGCGCGGCCAGCGGCTGCCCGACCGTCTTCACCAGCACCGCGACGCCCAGCTCGCCCCGGTCCGGGCGCTGCGCCGCCGTGCCCGGCGGGGTGTGCAGCGACAGCCCGAGGGTGACCAGCGCGGCCGGGACGGCCGCCGCGCCCAGCAGGTCCGCCGAGTGCGCCAGCGGCCCCGGCAGGTGCCAGCCCTCGGCGGAGAACAGCGCGCCCAGGCCCGCGCCGAGGATCACCGGGTTGCGCAGCGGCAGCATCGCCAGCCGCCGCAGCCGGGCGGCCGGGCTGGGCGGGGCGGTGCCGGTGGACGCGTCCAGCACGGTCAGCAGCACCGGTGTGACCAGCAGCACCTGGAACAGCAGCACCGGCGCCGCGAACGAGGCGCTGCCGAGCACCTGCGCCGCGACCGGGATGCCGAGGTTGCCGGAGTTCACGTAGCCCGCCGCCATCACCGCCACCGTCCGCTCGGCGGTGCTGCGCTCGGCCCGCAGCCCGGCCGCCAGGCCCAGCACCGACGCGGCCAGCGTCCCGGCGGCGAACGCCAGCACCCAGCGGTCGGCGAAGGACGCCAGGTCGGTGCGCGCCACCACGGTGAACAGCGCGGCCGGCATCGAGACGTGGAACACGAACCGGCCGAGCACCGCCTCGGCGTCCGCCCCCAGCAGCCCCGTCCGCCCGGCCAGCCACCCGACCGCCGTCAACGCCCAGATCGGCGCGAACGCCGAGACCAATGCCTCCACCCTGACCTCCCGCCGCAGTCAACCAGGCCCGGGCCGGCCCCGGGACCGGCGGGCGGGGGTGACGGGACGTGAGCCCGGTCACGGCCGGTGCGCTTCCGGTGGCCGGACGGCTGCGCTGGGTGGCCGGGGGGAGAGCGGCGTCACAGGCCGGGGCGGTGGCCGGGGTCACACCGCGGCCGGGGCCCGGACCGGGGGCGGGAGGCGCGCAGGCCGTGCCAGGACTGGGCCCGGGCCCAAAACGCCGGTGTCAGGGGGAGGTTGGGGCCGGCTGTGGCCTTCTTCACAGCCGGGCCGGAATACCGGGGCCTCGGAGCGGTGAACTCCCTTGGGGCGCAAGGGAAGCCGGGATGTGAAGGAGTTGTGCAGGGCTCATTTCGGGATGTTTGCCGCGTGGTTGGGGCTCCGGCAGTCTCGTGGTTGTGCCCCGAGCCGCTCCCAGTGCTCACGGGGCTCCATGACGCAGCGAACCGCGGGACCAGCGCGGCGCGGCGTCCCCGGTGAGCAGGAGCCGCCGGGCCGGCCGTCCCGGGCCGAGGACCCCGCAACGAGCGGGGACCCCGCACGTCCACCCGGGCCCGGCGTGACCTGGAACCGACTCTCGGAGGTACCCGACATGCGACGTATCAAGCACAACCTCGGCCGATTGCCCCAGGTGCGGATGGGCCACCACCGCATGCCCGACGCCGTCCTCGGCATCGGACTGGCCGGCGCCATCGCCGTGGGCACCCTGCTGCCCGTCTCCCAGGCGTTCGCCAACCCCTCGTCCCACCGCACCGACGCCGCCGCGGTCACCACCGCGGACACCGCTGCCACCCAGGACGCGAACCGCGACGGCGGCCAGACCGCCTCCCGCAGCGAGACCCGCGAGCCGGTCCAGCAGCAGAGCCAGGCCCCCGCGGACCAGGCTGCCGCCGACCAGGCCGCCAACGACCAGGCTGCGGCGGAGAAGGCCGCGGCGGACAAGGCCGCGGCGGACAAGGCCGCTGCCGAGAAGGCCGCCGCCGACCAGGCCGCGGCGGACAAGGCTGCCGCCGACCAGGCCGCGGCGGAGAAGGCCGCTGCCGACCAGGCCGCCGCCCAGCAGGCCGCCGCCCCCGCGAAGAAGACCTACGCGAACAACCTGGACGGCTGGATCGAGGAGGCCCGCGACGTGCTGGCCGCCAACGGCAAGCACGTGCCGTCCGCGCGGGCGATGCACGCCGCGGCGATCGCCGAGTCCGGCGGCAACCCGAACGCCCAGAACAACTGGGACTCGAACGCCAAGAAGGGCACCCCGTCGATCGGCCTGACCCAGGTGATCATGCCGACCTTCAAGGTGTACGCGCTGCCCGGCCACACGGACATCCGCAACCCCGTCGACAACCTGATCGCCAGCTCGCAGTACTGCGACGCCCGCTACGGCAACATGGACAACATGGCCGCCGCCCGCGGCTACGGCGCCCACTGGCGCGGCTACTAGGGAGCGTATTCGGTCGTGATCAAGGGGCGGGCTTGGTGAGGTCTTTGAGCCAGATCATCGCGCCGCGAAGGCGGAGGCCAGCGAGGTAGCTCTC
>NZ_JOGH01000168.1:0-10162 GCF_000721345.1 Kitasatospora sp. NRRL B-11411
GGGGGGGCGGGGGTGGGGTCCGTAGACTGCCGGGGAGGTTGGGACTGCTTCGATGGGGATGGTGAGTGATGGCCGCGCGCATTCCGCTTTCGTATGACTTCTTGCCGCCGGTGCCGGCGTTCGAGGTGCGCAGTGCGGATCTGGTGGACGGTGGGGTGATGCCGGACGCGCAGGTGTACGGGGTGGGGAACGTGTCGCCGGAGTTGTCGTGGGCGGGGGCTCCGGAGGGGACGCGGTCGTTCGCGGTGACGTGTTACGACCCGGACGCGCCGACGGGGGCGGGGTGGTGGCACTGGCTGGCGGTGGACCTGCCGGCGGAGACGGCGGGGTTGGCGCGGGGGGCGGGGGCCGATGACGAGGGGCTGCCGGGCGGGGCGTTCCACGTGCGCAACGACTTCCCGGGGCATCGGTACGACGGGGCGGCGCCGCCGCCCGGGCCGGCGCACCGGTACGTGTTCGTGGTGCACGCGCTGGACGTGCCGACGCTGGGGGTCGGGCCGGACACGCCGGCCGCGCAGGTGGGGTTCAACCTGACGGCGCACGCGCTGGGGCGGGCCGTGCTGACGGTGGAGTACCAGTCGGCGCCGTGAGGTGAGGGGGCGTCAGGCCAGGACCTGGCGGAGGAACGCCGTCAGGTTCGCGGTCGTCCGGGCGATCTGCTCTTCGAGCGGGAGGGACTCGTCCGGGCGGCTGGTGGTGGCGGTGCGGCGCAGGCCGCGGACGTAGAGCGAGCAGGCCAGGTCGGCGCAGAGGTAGGTGCCGACCGAGTTGCCGTCCCGGCCGGCGGCGCCGGCCCGGGGGGCGGTGAGCAGGGAGACGCCGCTGCCCGCGTGGGCGGTGATGCAGACCGAGCAGACGTTGGTGCGGGTCAGGCTGCGCTTCACGTTCGGTGAGCGCAGGGTGATGCCGACCGGCCGGTCGTCGAGCACGGCGACCAGGTAGGCCCGGTCGGGGGCGCCGAGGTCGCGCCAGCCGAGGAAGTCCAGGTCGGGCCAGCGGCGCTCGGCCAAGTCCCGCGGGACGGGGAGCCGCTTGGCCTCGCCCTTGGAGCAGTTGACGAAGGACGCGCGGATCTCGGACTCGGTCAGGGCACGCATGCCCCGACGGTAACCGGGCGGGAGCGGGGGTGTCGTCCGGTTTTCCGCCGGTATCGGCGGCGGCCAGCGCGTCCCCGGGCCGGGCCGTGCGCGGGCGGGCCACACTGGGGGGATGACGGAACAGCGGCGGTTGATCGTGCTGCGGCACGCCAAGGCGGACTGGCCGGACGTCCCGGACGAGCTGCGGCCGCTGGCCGAGCGCGGCCGGGCCGACGCGGTGGCGGCCGGGCGGTGGCTGGCCGAGCACGGGCTGGTGCCGGACCGGGTGCTGTGCTCCACCGCGGTGCGCACCCGGCAGACCTGGGAGCTGGCCGAGCCGGAGCTCGGCGGCGCGCCCGAACTCGTCCTGGAGCCGCGGGCGTACCGGGCCGAGGCGGGTGAACTCGTGGAGCTGCTGCGGGAGTTGCCGCCGGTGGTGCGCACCGTGATGCTGGTCGGGCACCGGCCCGAGGTGCAGGGGCTGGTGCTGGAGCTGGCCGGGGAGGGGGCGGGCGAGGCGCTGGAGCGGGTGCGGGAGAAGTTCTCGACGGCCGGGGTGGCGGTGCTGGAGGTGCCCGGTGAATGGGGGCAACTCGTGCCGGGACGTGCCGAGTTGGTCGATTTCGCGGTGCCGCGCGGCTGACCGGAGGGGCGTGATAGGGATGGGCCCATGCGCTTCGACATCGTTCCCAAGCCGCCCGCGGTGGCGGCCCGCCCGCGTGACGAACGGGGCTACCCGGTGCCCGCGATCACCCCGTGGGAGGAGGGGAAGCCGCAGTTCGCGCTGACCGACCACGAGCGGTCCGCGGCCTGCGCCCGGGAGCGGCTGTGCTCGGTGTGCAACACGCGGATGCCGCGCGGGACGGTGTGGCGGGTGGTCGGCGGGACGGAGGCGGCGGCGATCGGCGAGGCGCTGGCGGCCGGCCGGCCCTACCGGAACATGGCGCCCACCCTGGAGGGGCCCGGCCACCGGGCGTGCATGCTGTACGCCTCGATGGTCTGCCCGTACCTGGCCCGGTCGAACGCCCGCCGCCGGGTGTCGGCCGCGCCGGACGAGGAGGCGGACGGGCTCACCGCGCACGTGCTGCGCGGGGCGGCCCGGGGGGAGCTGGGCGCGGTGGTCGGCTTCGCCGAGTACGAGTACGCGATCACCCCGGACCGGGTGCTGTTCCGCTTCCTCGATCCGGTCGAGTGGCTGCCGCACGACAACGCCGACCAGCAACTGCCCAATTTGGAAGCAGAGTTGGCGCGGATCGTGGAGTAGCACAGAGGAGCCGGACCGGACGGCCGGGCCGTCCGGTCCGGCGGGTGGGAGTCCCGGTCCGCGGACCCTGAATGCGCGGACCGGGACGGTGCGGCGGGGTGGTCCGGCTCAGCCGCGGTAGGCGGGCAGGCCGGCGGTGTCGGAGACCTTGGTGGGGGTGCCGCCCTTGGCCGGGACGGTGTAGATGCCGTCGGGGGCGCGGAAGGCGACGGTCTTGCCGTCGGCGGAGAAGACCGGCTCGGTGTAGTCGGTGGTGGCCTTCGGGGTGAGGTCGTGCTCCGGGCCGTCGTAGCCGCCGGTCTTGGTGAACAGGTGGTCGTGGCCGTCGACGGAGCGGACGAACACCAGGTCGCCCTGGTCGGACAGGTCGGGCTGGGCGCCCTTGGTGACGGCGCCGCCCTGCTGGCGCAGGTAGTCGTCGCGGAGGTACACCTGGCCGTCGTTCCGGTTGGCGTAGGTCGAGGAGCCGTAGCGCCCGCCGCCGTTCGGCCACAGGTTGCCGGTCTCCGGGAGCGGCTTGGAGTCCTGGTCGCTGAAGACGCCCAGGGAGAGCTGCGCCGGGGTGCCGCCCTTGGAGGGGACGGTGAGCAGCCGCAGGGTGCCGTGGTCGTCGGCGGTGAACTGCAGGTTGTTCTTGGGCTGCAGGTACATGGCGGCGTCGTTCTCGCTGGGGACGAAGACCTGCCAGGTCGGGTGGGACCAGGTGACGCCGGAGGGGGCCTTGGCGACCAGGACCTTGTGGCTGCCGTCCGGGTCGGAGGTCTCCAGGTTGCCGTCGCCGTCGACGAAGGCGGCGCGCTTGCCGTCCGGGGACCAGGCCAGGTCGCGGACCACGGTGCCGAAGTCGACCGTCCGGCCGTCCATCACCACGTAGCGGGTGCCGTTGCTGATGGTCAGCCCGGTGCCCTTGGTGAGGTTGAGCGCGGCCTTGGTCGGCGTGGCCGACGGCTGCTTGGCGGGGGTGGTCGGGGTGGCGGTCGGGGTGGCCGCGGTGGAGGGGCTCGCGGGGGCCGACGGGGTGGCGGAGGTGCCCGGGGTGCCGGTCGCGGTCGGGGCGGCGGTCGGGGTGGCCGTGGCGGTGCGGCTCGGGGCGGTGGTGGTGGGCTGAGCGCCGGCGGTGTCGCCGGACGGGTCGCAGGCGGTCAGCAGCAGGGCCGAGCCGGCGGTGACCGCGGAGACGAGGGCGACGGCGGAGGAGCGGCGGAGGCGGGCGCGCACGGACATGGATGGTTCCCCCCAGGAACGGTGGTCGGTGGTGTGCGGTGGGTCGGCCCCCGCCGGTTCTTGCGTTCCGTCGTCCGGGGCGATGACTCAAGTTTGGCGGCCCAATGACCCCGCAGGGTGCGCGAATTGTCACTGCGGGGCAACAGGCGTTCGGGTACGGCCGAGCGCGTCGCCGGGCGTCCGCCGGGAGCACTGGTTAGCGTGGCAGGGAACGTGCTTTCCCCCGGGGCGGCGCCCCGGGGGCCGACGGCGGAGGGAGCCGCAGCATGGCAGCGCAACCCGAGGGCACACCCGTCTGGGCGGACGCGATGTTCGCCGACCCGAAGGGCGCCGAGGCGTTCTACGGCGCGGTGCTGGGCTGGACGTTCGGCGAGGCCGCGTCCGAGTTCGGCGGCTACACCCAGGCGTCGAAGGACGGCAAGGCGGTCGCCGCGATCGTCCCGCCGCCGCCCGGGCAGGAGGACCGCTCCGCGTGGGTGCTCTACCTGGCCACGGTTGACGCGGAGGCCGCCGCGGAGCGGATCCGGGCGGCCGGCGGCACGCTGCTGATGGAGCCGATGAAGGTCGGCGACTTCGGCTCGATGGCGATCGCCCGGGACCCGGCGGGCGTGCTGTTCGGCGTCTGGCAGGCCGACCGGCACCAGGGCTTCGAACTGCGTGACGCGCCCGGCAGTTACGGCTGGGCGGAGGTGTTCACCCGGGACACCGCCGCGGCCAACTCCTTCTTCCCGCAGGTGTTCCCGTACCGGGTGCGGAAGATCGTCGACGACAAGGTGGACTACAGCGTCCACACTCTCGGCGACACGCCCGCGCTCGGCGTGATGGGCATGGGGCCGGACGTGCCGTCCCAGGTGGCGCCGTTCGTCAGCGTCTACTTCGTGGTGGACGACTGCGACGCGGCGGCCGGGCGGGTCGCGCAGGCCGGCGGGCAGCTGGTGTTCGGGCCGATGACCAGCCCGTTCGGGCGGTTCGCGTCCTTCGTCGACCCGCAGGGCGCGGCGTTCTCGCTGATCGACCCGGGCGCCGCCGAGGGCGAACCGCCGAGCACGGTGGAGGTGGCCTGAACGATGGTCGTCCCGATCACCGACCTCACCGGCGAACGCGCGGACCTGCTGGCCGCGCTCGACAAGCAGCGCGGCTTCCTGCGCTACACCGTCCGCGGCCTCACCGACGAGCAGGCCCGGCAGCGCACCACCGTCAGCGAACTCACCCTCGGCGGGCTGGTCAAGCACGTCGCCGGGGTCGAGGAGCGCTGGCTGCGGTTCGCCGTCGGCGGCGCCGAGGCGATGCACGCCGAGGGCGCGCCGCACGACGCCGACAGCTGGGCCGAACAGTTCCGGATGCTGGACGGCGAGACGCTGGACGTGCTGCTGGAGCGCTACCGGGCCGTCGCCGAACACACCGACAACCTGGTCGCCACCCTCGACCTGGACAGCGAGCAGGCGCTGCCCGCCGCGCCCTGGTTCGAGCCGGGCGCGGTCTGGAGCGTGCGCCGGGTGCTGCTGCACGTGGTCGCGGAGACCGCGCAGCACGCCGGGCACGCCGACATCCTGCGCGAGGCGCTGGACGGGCAGAAGACGATGGGCTGAGGCCCCCTCAGAGCTCGGGCTCCAGGTGGGCCCAGGGGCGGGCCGACTCCAACTGGGCGGCGAGGGCGAGCAGGGTGCCCTCGCCGCCCAGCGGCGCCACGAACTGCACGCCCAGCGGCAGGCCGTCGGGGGTGCGGTGCAGCGGGACGCTGGCGGCGGGGCGGCCGGTGATGTTGGCGAGCTGGGTGAACGGGACCGGCGCCAGGTTGGCGATCACCGCGTCCTCGTACGCCTTCGTCCGGCTGAGCAGGCCCAGCAGGCCGAGCGGTAGCAGCAGCCGGGCCAGCGCCCGGACCGCCGGCGGGGTGTCCAACTCGCCGATCCGGACCGGGGGTTGCGCCAGGGTCGGGGTGAGCAGCAGGTCGTGGCGGGTGTGGAACGCGGCGAGCTGCCGGTTGTACCGGTTCCAGCGCTGGTGGGCGGCGTAGTAGGCGGGCGCGCGCAGCCGGCGGCCGGCGGCGGCCAGCACGTGGGTGTCGAGCTCGAAGCCCGCGTTCCCGGAGCCGGTCAGGCGCTTGACCTCGTCCACGGTGGCGGCGGTCTCGGTGGCCCACATGGCCAGGAAGTCCATCGCCAGGCCGCGTTCGTCGATGCCGGTGTCGGCCTCCTCGACGTGGTGGCCGAGCTCCTCCAGCAGGGCCGCCGCGTCCGCGACGGCGGCCACCGCCTGCGGGTGCACCTCGGTGCCCAGCGGGGAACGGGTGGTGAAGCCGATCCGCAGCGGGCCGGGCGCGCGGCGGGCCAGTTCGGCGAACGGCTCGGCGGAGCGGTGCGGCAGGTACGGGCCGGCCGGGTCGGGGGCGCCCGCCAGCACGTCCAGCATCGCGGCGGTGTCCCGGACGCTGCGCGAGACGACGCCGTCGGTGGCGGCCCCGTGCAGGTGCTCGGCCGCGGCCGGACCGGCCGGGACCAGGCCGCGGCCCGGCTTGAGGCCGAACAGGCCGCAGCAGGCCGCCGGTATCCGGATCGAGCCGCCGCCGTCGTTGGCGCCCGCCACCGGGACGACGCCCGCGGCGACGGCCGCCGCCGAACCGCCCGAGGAGCCGCCCGGGGTGCGGGCGGTGTCCCACGGGTTGCGGGCCGGGCCGGTGGCCGCCGGCTCGGTGACGCCCTTGCTGCCGAACTCCGGCGTGTTGGTCTTCCCGAACACCACCAGCCCGGCGTCCAGCCAGCGCCGCACCGACTCGCTGTGCGCGGCCGCCGGGACGTCCTGCAGCGCCCGGCAGCCGCTGCCGGTGGGCAGGCCCGCATAGTCCTGGAGCAGGTCCTTGACCAGGAACGGCACCCCCGCGAACGGGCCGGACAGCTCCCCCGCCGCCCGCTCCCGGGCCTGCGCGTGCATCGGCCGGACCACCGCGTTCAGCCGCCCGCCGACCTGCTCGGCCCGACCGATCGCCACCTCCAGCAGCTCCCCGGCCGTCACCTCCCGGGCCGCCACCAGGGCGGCCAGCCCCACCGCGTCGTACCCCCGGTACTCGCCGTACTCCACCGCAACCTCCGAGATCACCCAGCCCGAGCGTGCGGCGACCCTACCGCCGGGTAGCTCCGCTGCCCAGGGGCCCGGCGACGAGGGCTCAGCCCTGGGCGAGGACGCCGCGGTAGTGGTCGATCTTGTCGCGGAGGTGGGTGCGCTGGCGTTCCAGCAGGGCGATGTGGTCGGTGACCGCGGTGTCGTGGCGTTCCAGGAGCTCGATGCGGCCGAGCAGGCTCTCGGGGCCCTCGGTGCGGGCGAGTTCGGCGTAGCGGCGCATGTCGGCGATCGGCATGCCGGTGTCGCGCAGGCAGCGCAGGATGCCGAGCCAGCCGATGTCCTCGGGGGTGAAGCGGCGGTGGCCGCTGGTGGCGCGGGTGATGGAGGTGAGCAGGCCGATCCGTTCGTAGTAGCGCAGGGTGTCCAGGCTGAACCCCGAGCGTTCGGCGGCCTCGGCGGGAGTGAGCAGCTGCGGTGTCGTCACCGGCCCGATTCTGCCCGCTCGTCGGGGCCGGTGCAGCGGGTGAAGCGTTCGCCCCAGGCGGCCAGCAGGGCGGCGAGTTCGGGCGGGGAGACGACCCGGAAGTCCACCTCCAGCGAGCCGAGGGCCATCGCGGGCCACTCCAGGGCGTCGGCGTTCATCCGCACCCGGGTGCGGCCGGGGGCGATCTCCTCGATCTCGGACCAGGCGCCGATCTTCTGCCGGACCGTCGCGGCGGGGGCGTCCACCAGGACCTCGACCCGGTGCGGGCGGGGCTGGCCCTGGAGGCCGGCCCGGACGAACTCGGCGGCGTCCTCGGCCGGCAGGGTGCGGGGCAGGAAGCGGGCGCCGGTGGGCTCGGGGGCGGCGAGGCGGTCGAGGCGGAAGGTGCGCCACGCCTGCCGGGTGAGGTCGTAGGCGACCAGGTACCAGCGGCGGCCGAGCCGGACCAGGCCGTGCGGCTCGGTGTGCCGTTCGGTGGCGCTGCCGTCGGCGGCCCGGTAGCGGAAGTGCAGCCGCTCGGTGTCCCGGCAGGCCAGGGCGACGGCGGTCAGGGTGTCCGGGTCGATCCGGGCGGCGGTGTCGGTCTGCCACTGCGCGGGGACGGTGACCGACCGCAGCGCCTCCACCCGGCGGCGCAGCCGGGCCGGCATCACCTGGACCACCTTGGCCAGCGCCCGCACCGACGCCTCCGCGATGCCCTCCACCGAGCCGTCCGCCGCCGCCTGCAGGCCGACGGCCAGCGCGACCGCCTCCTCGTCGTCGATCACCAGCGGGGGCAGCGCGGCGCCCGCGGCCAGCTGGTAGCCGCCGTCGACGCCGCGCCGGGCCTCCACCGGGTAGCCCAGCTCGCGCAGCCGGTCGACGTCGCGGCGCAGGGTGCGGGCGGAGACGCCCAGCCGGGTGGAGAGCTCCTCGCCCGGCCAGTAGCGATGGGACTGGAGCAGGGTGAGCAGCCGCAGGGTGCGGGCACTGGTGTCGGCCATGGTTTCCATCCTCCGGCAATTGCGGACGGAAAGTGGCCGCAATGGCCCGTAACGTGGAACACGAAGCGAGGGGGAGCGCGCAGAGCACCCGCCTCGGAGCACCTCAACGCACCGCAACGGCACCGCACTTCGGAGAGGGCGACACCATGAGCATCGAGACCACTGAGGCCGTCGAGACCGTCCGGGCCGAGGACGGTCAGTACCCCGCCGCCACCGTCGAGGGGCCGACCCCGGAGCACGCCGACCTGATCGCGGAGCTCCACGCCATCCGGCACTTCCTGCGGCTGACCGCCCGCGGCCTCACCGACGAGCAGGCCCGGCAGCGCACCACCGTCAGCGAGCTGACCATCGGCGGCCTGATCAAGCACGTCACCTCGACGGAACGGGCCTGGTCGGCGTTCATCGTCCAGGGCCCGTCCGCGATGCCGGACTTCAGCTCCTTCACCGAGGCCGACCTGCAGGCCCGGGCGGACGAGTTCCGGCTGCTGCCCGAGGAGACCCTGCTCGGCGTGCTCACCGCGTACGAGGCGGTGGCCCGCGGCACCGACGAACTGCTGCTCGGCCTGCCCGACCTGGGCGTCTCGCAGCCGCTGCCCGCGGCGCCCTGGTTCGCCCCCGGCGCGAGCTGGTCGGCCCGCCGCACCGTGCTGCACATCATCGCCGAGACCGCCCAGCACGCCGGGCACGCCGACATCATCCGGGAGTCCCTGGACGGGCAGAAGAGCATGGGCTGACGCCCCGGGCACCGTCGCGCAGAGGTCCGCGCCGCCGACAGCGGCGCGGACCTCTTCCGCGTTTCCTCCCGCCTCCGTGTCACACCCCGGGGCATCCGCCACTCTCGGGATGCAGCCGGAAGCGGAAAACGGAGGAGAGCGACGCGATGGACGAGGCCACCGAGGTGTTCACCGACCACCGGGAACTGCTGTTCTCGATGGTCTACAACCTGCTCGGCACCGTCACCGACACCGAGGACGTCCTGCAGGAGACCTGGCTCGCCTGGTCCGGCCGACACCGGTCCGCCGAAGCCGGACCGGTCCTCCACCCCCGCGCCTACCTGGTGCGCACCGCGGTCAACACCGCACTCGCCCGACGCACCGAGATCAGCCGGCGCCGCGAGAGCTACTTCGGGCCCTGGCTGCCCGAACCGCTCGTCGCCCCGGCCGAAGAGGACCCGGGCGAACGCGCCGAAGCCGTCTCGATCGCCCTGCTGGTCGTACTGGAGACGCTCACGCCGCTGGAACGCGCCGTGTTCGTGCTGCACGAAGTCTTCGGATACAGCCACCCGGAGACCGCCGGGATCCTCGGCCGCACCCCCGCCGCCGTCCGCCAACTCGCCCACCGGGCCCGCGAACACGTCCGCGCCCGGCGCCCCCGCTACCGGGCCGACCCGGCGGTCCGGCGCCAGGCCACCGAACGCTTCGCCGCCGCCGTCGGCGGCGGGAACCTCGACGCGCTCCTGCAACTGCTCGCCCCCGACGTCACCCTCTGGGCCGACGGCGGCGGCAAGGCGACCGCCGCGGGGGCCCGCCCGGTGCACGGCCGCGAACAGGTCGCCCGACTGCTCATCGGCGGCTCCACCCGGGCCCCGCAAGGCATCCGGGTCCAGTGGGCCACCACCAACGGCGACCCGTCAGCCGTCCTGTTCGTCGGCACGGCACCGTTCGCGGTGCTGGTGCTGGACCTGTCGGCGGACGGGGGACAGGTCACGGACATCTACTTCGTGACCAACCCGGACAAGCTCGCGCGGGTGGGGGAGGAGGGCTGAGAGCGATGGGTGGTGGAAGGGGAGGAGGGGTGGGAGTGCGGCTGCGCCGCGGGCTCCGGTGAGGGGCGAGTGGGGGCGGTAACTGTGGTGTTCGGTAGTGGAATTGGCGAGTGATCGGGACGACGGGAGAAGACGATGAAGCTGACTGTGGTGGCTGCCAGCGGGGGGATCGGGCGGCAGTTGTTGGAGCAGGCGGTGGGGGCCGGGCACGAGGTGACGGCGGTGGTGCGGGATCCGGGGAAGTTGGGGGACGTGGGGGTCCGGGTGGTGCGGGCGGATCTGGCGCGGGCCGGGGCGGGGGAGTTG
>NZ_JOGH01000169.1:0-9994 GCF_000721345.1 Kitasatospora sp. NRRL B-11411
CCCCCCGCCGGCTGCGCCGCCTGCCGCTCAACCTCGCCGCGCTCGCCGTCCTCGCCACCGCCGCCTTCCCCGTCTACTGGATGGTGGCCACCGCCTTCAAACCCACCGCCGAGATCCAGTCCGCCACCCCCACCTTCCTGCCCCTGCACCCCACCCTCGACCACTTCGCCACCGCGGTCCACGCCCCCGGCTTCGGCGGCTACTGGCGCAACAGCCTGCTGGTCACCCTCGGCGCCGTCCTGCTCTCCCTGCTCGTCGCGCTGCTCGCCGCGTACGCCGTCGGCCGACTGCGCTGGCGCGGCCGCCGGGCGTTCCTGCTGCTGGTCTTCACCGCGCAGATGGCGCCCTGGGAAGCCCTGCTGATCCCGATGTACGTGATCGCCCGCGACACCGACATGCTCGACAGCCTCAGCATGCTCACCCTGGTCTACTTCATGACCACCCTCCCCTTCACCATCGTCACCCTGCGCGGCTTCCTCGCCGCCGTCCCCGCCGAACTCGAGGAAGCCGCCCAGGTCGACGGCTGCACCCGGGCCGCCGCCTTCCGCCGCATCACCCTCCCGCTGCTCGCCCCCGGCCTGCTCGCCACCTCGCTGTTCGGCTTCATCACCGCCTGGAACGAGTTCGCCTTCGCCAACACCCTGATCATCAAGAACCAGGACGCCCGCACCCTCCCGGTCTGGCTCTCCTCCTTCGCCAACGTCTTCGGCACCGACTGGGGCGCCACCATGGCCGCCGCCACCCTCTTCATGCTCCCCGTCCTGCTGGTCTTCCTGTTCCTGCAGAACAAGGTCACCACCGGCATGACCGCCGGCGCCGTCAAAGGCTGACACCCCGTCAGCACGCCCACCCCGTCAGCACGGCAGCCCCGATCGCACGGCCGCCCCGACCGCACGGCCCCCCCGCCCGCGCCCCTACCCCCGGAAGAAGACCACCCCGTGATCCTGCCGACCCCGGTCGACCTCGTTCCCGCCGCCGGACGGTTCACCCTGACCGAGCGGACCACCGTGCGCGCCGACGGCGAGGCCGCCGCCGTCGCCGACCTGCTGCGCACCCTGCTGCGCCCCGCCACCGGGCTGCCGCTGGCGCCCGGGCCAGAGGGCACCGTGGTGCTCACCCTGGACCCCGGCGAGCGGGAACTGGGGGAGGAGGGCTACCGGCTGACGGTCGACCCGTTCCAGGTGGTCCTGCACGCCGCCCGCCCCGCCGGCCTGCGGCACGCCGTGCAGACGCTGCGCCAGCTGCTGCCCCCCGAGGCGCTCTCCGCCACCCCCGCCCCCGGCGTCGAGTGGACCCTGCCCGCCGTCCGGATCACCGACCGGCCGCGGCACGCCTGGCGCGGATTCATGATCGACACCGCCCGGCACTTCCAGCCCCTGGACCGCCTGCTCGCCGCCGTCGACCGGATCGCCCTGCACAAGCTCAACGTCCTGCACCTGCACCTGACCGACGACCAGGGCTGGCGGCTGCCCGTCGACGCCTACCCCGAACTCACCGGCATCGGCGCCCGCCGCGCCCGCAGCATGGTCGGCCACGCCGGCTCCACCGCCTACGACGCCCAGCCGCACCAGGGCTCCTACACCAAGGCCGAACTGCGCCGCCTGGTCGCCCACGCCGCCGAACGCGGCGTCACCGTCGTCCCCGAGATCGACATGCCCGGCCACACCCGGGCCGCCCTCGCCGCCTACCCGCACCTGGGCAACCACCCCGGGCGGCAGCTCGACGTGTGGACCGACTGGGGCGTGTGCGAGACGGTGCTCGGCGTGCACGAGGAGGCGCTCGCCTTCTGCCGCACCGTGCTGGACGAGACGATGGAACTGTTCCCCTCCCGCTACGTCCACCTCGGCGGCGACGAGTGCCCCACCACCGAGTGGGAGCACAGCCCCGCCGCCCGCCGCCGGGCCGCCGAACTCGGCCTCGCCACCCCCGCCCGGCTGCGCGGCTGGTTCCTCGGCGAGGTCGGCCGGCACCTGCTGGACGCCGGCCGCGTCCCGGTCTGCTGGGCCGAGACCGACGGCGCCACGCTGCCCGTCGAGTTCACCGTGATGCCCTGGCGGGACGCCGACCACGGCCGGGACGCCGCCCGCCGCGGCCACGACGTGGTGATGGCCCCGCACCGCGCCACCTACCTCGACTACCCGCAGTCCGCCCGCCCCGACGAACCGCTCGGCCAGGCCGACCACGTCGTCGACCTGCCCACCGCGCACGCCCACCAGGCCGCCCCCGCGCACTGGGACGAGGCCGAACGGGCCCGGGTGCTCGGCACCCAGGCCCAGCTGTGGAGCGAGTTCGTCACCACCGCCGAGCACTTCGACTACCTCGCCTACCCCCGGCTGTGCGCCATCGCCGACCGGGCCTGGAACCCCGCCAGCGACTACGCCCGCGACTTCCTGCCCGCCCTCGCCGCGCACCGCCCCCGCCTCGCCGCCCTCGGCGTCCACCACGCCGAACGCGAGCCGGCCACCACCTGAACACCCCCCACAGACCCGGCCGCCGACCCACCGTCAGCGGCCGCCCGCAGCACGCGGACCACCTCCGCCGCCGCACCCCGCACGTGCACCGCCGGAACGTCCCTCCGCCCCGCCGCACCGCGGGGCACTCCCCCCACGGAAGGAACCACCGTGTCCGCACGCCCCCGCACCACCAGCCGGCGCGCCCGGCTCGCCGCGGCCGCCGCGATCACCGCGGCCGGCCTGGCCGCCACCGCGCTCACCGTCGCCCCGGCCTCGGCCGCCGACGCGTTCAGCGTCCAGTACCGCACCAGCGCCACCGGCGCGAGCGCCGACCAGTCCGAGCCCTGGCTGCAGGTCACCAACACCGGCAGCAGCACCGTCGCGCTCAACCGGATCACCCTGCGCTACTACTTCAAGTCCGACGGCCCGTCGGTGAGCTACCGCTTCGCCTGCTCCTGGGCGGTCAAGGGCTGCGCCAACATCACCGGCACCTTCGGCACCCTGGCCAACCCCACCGCCACCGCCGACCGCTACCTGGAGATCGGCTTCACCGCCGGCGCCGGCTCGCTCGCCCCCGGCCAGACCACCGGCGACATGCAGCTGCGCTTCTACCGCTCCGACTGGCAGACCCTCACCCAGTCCGACGACTACTCCTTCAGCGGCACCCAGACCGGCTACGCCGACTGGCAGAAGGTCACCCTCCAGGAGGACGGCGCGCTGATCTGGGGCACCGCCCCCACCGGCAACAACCCGTCCCCGTCGCCCAGTTCGTCCCCCAGCCCGTCCCCGTCCGGCTCCACCTCCACCCCGCCGGTCGACCCGAACGCGCCCGTCCTGTTCGACGACTTCTCCTACACCACCAGCGCGGACGCCGCCGTCCAGCAGCACGGCTGGACCGTCAAGTCCGGCCAGGGCGGCCCCGGCGTCCCCGGCGCCACCTGGTCCCCGGCCGACGTCACCTTCCCCACCGTCGGCGGCAGCCAGGTGCTCAACCTGCGGCTGACCACCGACGGCACGGCCGCCGGTACCAAGGAGACCGAGATCCAGAGCACCGCGCGGAAGTTCAAGAACGGCACCTACGCGGCCCGGGTCAAGTTCGCCGACGCCCCGGGCAGCGGCCCCGACGGCGACCACGTCAACCAGACCTTCTTCGCCTTCACCCCGCTCAACGCCCCGATGGACCCGAACTACAGCGAGCAGGACTTCGAGTACCTGCCCAACGGCGGCTGGGGCGAGCAGAGCAACATCATGTACGAGACCAGCTGGGAGACCTACAACCCGGACCCGTGGAACGCCGTCAACACCCACGGCGAGCAGCGCCAGTCCTACGACGGCTGGCACCTGCTGCAGTTCACCATCGACAACAGCGCCATCACCTACTGGATCGACGGCCAGGTCGTCGCCACCCACGGCGAGCCCTACCTGCCCGAGACCCCGCAGTTCATCGACTTCAACCACTGGCTGATCGACCTGGCCGGCCAGACCTCCACCACGCCGCGCTCGTACGACGAGCAGGTCGACTACGTGTACTTCGTCAAGGACCAGGTGCTCAGCCCCGCCCAGGTCGCCTCGAACGTCGCCGCGCTGCGCACGGCCGGCACCGCGTTCAAGGACACCGTCCCGGCGAGCTGACCCCGCGAGCCGACCCCGCACCGAACCGGCCGGGGCGTCCGCGCACGCGCGCGGGCGCCCCGGCCGGGACGGGCCTACTCCGGGGTGGCGGCGACCACGGCCCAGGTGTCGGCCGAGGCGTCGTCCATCCGCAGGTCGAACGCGAAGGCGAGCGGCCGGCGGGTGCGGGCGTCGCCGCGGAGCACCTGCTCGGTGCGCCGGTCGACCTCGTAGTAGACGCCCTCCGCGGCGACCGCGACCCGGAAGACGATCGGCTCGCGGGAGAGCAGCGAGCGCACCGTGACCGACTTGATGACGGCCTCGCGCAGCACGGTCCGGTCGGGCGTGCGCACGGAGGTGAAGTCCAGGCTGCCGTCGTTCATCACCCACTCCTCCAGGAAGCGCTCCACGGCGACCTCCAGGACGGCCCGGTCGAACCGACCGTCGAGCACGCTCAGGTCGCCGACGGCGGCGTCGGCGTCCGCGCTCCACGAGATGTTGGTGAGCGACAGGATGTCGCCCGCGCCCCGGACCGCGGTCTTCCCGGCCACCTCCAGCACCGCCTCGCGGGCGACCTCCCGCTGGTCCCAGCCGTCCGTCTCGACGGCGTTGGTCAGGTGGTGCGCGCCCTCGGCCGCCTGCTCGATCGAGGAGACGATCCACTCCCCGGCCAGGTTCTTGCGCAGCGTCCAGTACTCGACCGGGCGGGTCGAGCCGTCCTTGCGCGCGGCGTCGGTGCCGTAGCCGCTGCGCACGTAGTCGTTGAGCGTCGCGGTGATCCGGAAGGTGACGGTGTCGTTCACCTCGCCGGTGCGGTTCGCCAGGTCGACCAGCTCGACGTCCGGGCCGGAGACGACCTCCACCACGTTGACCTCGCCGCGCGAGGCGTAGTCCTGCAGTTCCTCGGCCCACTTGCCGTAGAGCACCGGGGACAGGATCTGCTGCAGCACCGCGTGGTCGTTGCGGGTCCAGGCCTGCTGGGCGGTGGTGTACAGCCAGACCGCCCGGGCCTCCAGCGCGCCGCGCTCGAAGGTCGGGTCGGTCTCGGCCAGGGCGTCGACCCGGGCCCCGATCTGGACGGCCCGCTCGCGCGCCTGCTCGTCCGCGCGGTGCGCGGCGCGGTCCGACACCGTGTTCAGGCCGGCCGCCTGCTTCGCCTTCCGGCGCCGGGACCTGATCCACAGGAACAGGACGAGGATCGCCACGATCACCAGCAGGGCCACGAACCCGCCGCCGCCCCCGCTGCCGGCCACGAACCCGTAGCCGAAGCCGCCGCCGTGGAAGCCGCCGCCGCCACCACCGTGGCTGCCCCCGCCGCCGCCACCGCCGCCCCCGAACCCGTGGCTGCCGCCACCGCCCCGGGCGTACGCGAGCGTCGGGCCGCTCAGCGCGACCACTCCAGCGACCACAGTTATCCACCGACGGGCGCGCACCGGGCTCCCCCTTCAAGAAATCAGAGCTGTTCCCTGCGAGCCTACAAGCCGGGCCCCCCGGGAGCCCCGTGGGTCCGGCGGCAGCACGGCAGCACGGCAGCACGGCGGCGGCACGGCGGGGACCGCGCTCCGCGGCCCGGTCTCCCGCGGCCGCGCGGTGGGTAGGGTCGGGGCGACGCGCACGCACGAGGGGGAACGCGATGACCGACTTCCGGGAACTCGTCCGGCAGGCCCGCGACGAGGGCATCACCGAGCTGCTGGGCGGGGTGGTGGTGCGGGACGGCAGCGGGCGGATCCTGCTGGTCCGGCGCAGCCCGGACGACTACCTCGGCGGGCGGTGGGAGATCCCCGGCGGCTCGCTCGAACCCGGCGAGCACCCGCGGGACGGCGCGGCCCGCGAACTCGCCGAGGAGACCGGCCTCACCGGGCTCGCCCTCGGCTACCTGCACGCCGCCGACTTCACCGGCCGCACCGGTCTGCGGGCCCGCCAGTTCGCCTTCACCGCGGCCGTCCCCGACGGCGCCCCCGTCACCCTCACCGAGCACGACGCCCACCGCTGGGCCCGGCCGGACGACCTGCCGGAGGTCAGCGGCCACCACCGGGAGATCCTCGCCCGCCTCCGGTGACCGGGGCCGCCGGCGACAGGACCAAGCTTTGACAAAATTGGACTGACAGATTTTGAAATCTGTCAGCGGATGGGCGTACGGTGGAGCCATGGAGAACACCACGCTCGGCACCACCGGCCCGTCCGTCTCCCGCCTCGGCCTGGGGCTGATGGGCATGTCCGGCATGTACGGCCCGGCCGACCGGGCCGAGAGCATCGCCACCGTGCACGCCGCCCTCGACCGGGGCGTCACGCTGCTCGACACCGGCGACTTCTACGGCATGGGGCACAACGAGATGCTGCTCCAGGAGGCGCTGCGCGGCCGCGACCGCGACCGGGCCGTCATCAGCGTCAAGTTCGGGGCGCTGCGCGACGCCGACGGCGGCTTCCTCGGAGTGGACCTGCGCCCCGCCGCGATCAAGAACTTCGTCGCCTACAGCCTCCAGCGGCTCGGCACCGACCACATCGACGTCTACCGCCCGGCCCGGATCAGCCCCGAGATCCCGATCGAGGACGTCGTCGGCACCCTCGCCGAACTGGTCGACAAGGGCTGGATCCGGCACATCGGCCTCTCCGAGGTCGGCGCCGACACGCTGCGCCGCGCCCACGCCGTCCACCCGATCACCGACGTGCAGATCGAGTACTCGCTGATCTCGCGCGGCATCGAGCAGGACATCCTGCCCGCCGCGAACGAACTCGGCGTCGCCGTCACCGCCTACGGCGTGCTCTCGCGCGGCCTGATCAGCGGCCACTGGAAGCCGCAGGCCGCCGACGGCGACTTCCGCGCCCACCTGCCGCGCTTCAGCGGCGACGCCCTCGACCACAACCTCGCCCTGGTCGAGGCCCTGCGGGCGATCGCCGCGGACAAGCGCGTCACGGTCGCCCAGCTCGCCATCGCCTGGGTGCTCGGCCGCGGCGACGGCCTGGTCCCGCTGATCGGCGCCCGCCGCCGCGACCGCCTCGACGAGGCGCTCGGCGCCCTCGACGTCACCCTCACCCCCGCCGACCTCGCCGCCATCGAGGCCGCCGTGCCCGCCGACGCCGCCCGCGGCGAACGCTACGACCCGGCGCAGATGGCGATGCTCGACAGCGAGCGGTAGCACGGACGCCGGGGGAGCGGGCCCGCACCGGCCGCGACCGGCCCGAACGGTAACCTCGGGGCCATGACCGAACAGCTGACCGCCGAGCGGATCCTCGACACCGCCGAGGACGTCCTGCGCCGCTACGGCCCCGCCAAGGCGACCGTGGTGGACGTCGCCCGCGCGCTCGGCGTCAGCCACGGCAGCGTCTACCGCCACTTCGGCACCAAGGCCGCGCTGCGCGAAGCGGTCGCCGAACGCTGGCTGCGCCGGACGTCCGCCCCGATGGCCGCGATCGCCGACGACCCGGCCCTGCCGGCCCCCGAGCGGCTGCGCGGCTGGGTCCGCGCCCTCAACGCGATCAAGCGGGACTACGCCCTCCAGGACCCGGAACTGCAGCGCACGTTCCGGGAACTGGTGGGCGACGCGACCGGCATCGTCACCGCGCACGAGGACGAACTGGCCGGACAGCTCGCCCGGATCGTCGCCGCCGGGGTCGCCGCGGGCCAGCTCACCGCGGCCGACCCGGCCGTCGCGGGCCGCGCCGTCTTCCAGGCCACCGCCCGCTTCCACCACCCCGCGCACGCCGCCGACTGGACCGCCCCGGCCAACGACGCCGACCTGGACGCCGTCGTCGACCTGCTGCTGGCCGGCCTCGCCCCGCGTTGAACGGCCGCTGACCCTCCGTCACCGGCCGGGCGGGGCGGGCGGATCGACCGGGCGAGGACGCGGGGCTGGCCGATCGGGTGACAGTGCGTCAACGAAGCGATAGGCGGCCACCCCTCCTGGTGATGACTGAGCGTGACCGCCGAGCGGATCGGCGGCCCGCCCCGTCCCACGGGCTCCGCACCCGAGCAGGAGAGCCATGCCCCGCACCCCCCGGCGCCGCCACCTCCCGGCGGCCCTCGCCGCCACCGCCGCCGTCCTCGCCCTGACCGCCCTCGCCCCCGCGCCCGGCCCCGGTTCCGGTTCCGGTCCCGCCGCGGCCCCGCCCGCCGCCCGCGACACCGAACCCGCCTGCACCGGCGCCGCCGGCCCCGCGGTCCCCGTCACCGGCGGCACCGTCACCTGGTGCGAGACCGCCGGCGGCGGACGCCTGGTCTTCACCAACACGAGCCCCGCCGACGCCGACCTCTCGCTGGTCGTCCACGACTGCGACGGCGGCAAGGCCCCCAACCTCGACGCCGCGAAGTGCGCCGCCACCCTCAAGGGCACCCGCGACGTCGTCTGGCGGCAGGTCGGGCCGCAGCAGGCCGTGTCCGCCGACTTCCCCATCAAGAAGGGCGCCAACGCCCAGGTGTGGTGGACCGCCGACCCCGCCGACCGGGCCACCGACCTCAGGCTGCTGGGAACGCCGTGGAACGCCTGACCACCCGCCGCCCCGCCCCGCCCACCGGCACCGGCCGGGCCGGAACCCGACTCCCCGTGAGGACCCGACCGATGCACCTGCGCCCGCTCGTTCTCGCCCTGGCCCTGCTCCCGCTCGGCGCCGCCCCGGCCCTCGCCGCACCCGTGGCGGCGCCCGTGGCGGCACCCGCCGGGAACCCGCCCGGCGTGCACGTCCTCAACGGCGACAGCCGCCCCGCCCGGCACGTCGACTGCCCGGCCGGCTGGGTCTGCCTCTACGACGGCGTCCACTACGACCACGCCGCCGTCGCCCTGCTGCCCGGCACCGCGCTCACCGACACCGGGCTCCTCCGCCTGCCCGACGGCTCCCGGTTCACCGGCACCGGGGGCGTCTCCGCCTGGGTCAACAACTCGCCCGTCACCTACTGCTGGTACCCCGGCAAGGACTACCGGGGCACCGCCACCACGATGGCCCCCGCCACCCGGGGCAGCGCTTTCAACGACGCCCTCGCCTCGCTCCGCCCCTGCTGACCCGCCCCGGCCCGCCCCGGTCCGCCCCGGCCGGCCCGGGGCGGGAGCCCGGGGGGCGGGTGGCCTGATCCGGCCAGCTGACGAAGTGTCATGATCCGTCCACCCGGCGGGCGGTGTGGGCGGCCCGCCCGGTGGATATCCTGCGGAAAGACGGCCTGAGGGAGCATCGGCCGACCACCTAGGGGGATCTCGGACCCATGTCTTACCTGCGCACCTTCCTGCCCTGGATCATCTTCGCGGTGATCCCCTCGGCCCAGTGGCAGTGGGCCGCACTGGCCGGCCTGCTGGTCGCCGCCGCCGTCACCGTCCAGCAGCGCCTCGCCGGCGCCGGATGGGACGCGCTGATCATCGAGACCGGCTCCGCGCTGTACTTCGCGGTACTCGCCGCGATCGCCTTCGCCGACCCGCACTCCGGCGTCCGCGACTACTCCGCCACGCTGTCCTCCGCCGTCCTCGCGGTGATCGCCGGCGGCTCGCTGCTGATCGGCAAGCCGTTCACGCTCGGCATCGCCAAGCGCACCACCCCGCGGGAGTTCTGGACGCTCAAGCCGTTCATCCGGGTCAACGTGATCATCACCTCGGTGTGGACGGCCGCCTTCGCGGTCACCGCCGTCGTCCTCGGCGTCCTCGCGCACGGCGGCCACGGGCACTCCACCCCCTCGCTGATCGTCCAGATCGCCGGCTTCGTCGTCCCGATGGTCTTCACCGTCCGCTACGTCGCCCTCGTCCAGGCCCGCGCCCCGCGCGCCCCGCAGACCTGACCCGACCGGGGTTCAGGCGGTGTCGTCGGGGCGGAGTTGGATGTGGTCGGTGGCGAGGTCGGCGGCGACGCGGTGTTGCATGCCGAGGGCGGTGAGGAAGGCGGCGGGGAGTTGGACGCGGCCGGTGCGGTCGAGCATGACGTATTCGCGTTCGGAGACGGTTTCGGTGCCGTGT
>NZ_JOGH01000170.1:0-9942 GCF_000721345.1 Kitasatospora sp. NRRL B-11411
GCCCCCGGGCCCACCGCTAGAACCCCCGGTCCGCCGCCCCGCCCGGCGGCGGACCGGGACACCCTCCCCCGCCCCTCCGGTCCCCTAGGAGCCGCCATGGCCTCCCCTCCCCCGCCCCGCCGCGCCCTCCGGCGCCGCGGTTCGCTCGCGCCGTACGGCTTCCTCGGCCCGGCGACCCTGCTGTTCACGCTGTTCTTCGCGCTGCCGATCGGCTTCGCGGTGTACCTGAGCCTGCGCGCCACCCGGGTGAAGGGCCTCGGCCTGGGCTCGCACGCCCGCACCGAGGTGTGGGCGGGGCTGTCCAACTACACCTCGGCGCTGGCCGACTCGGAGCTGCTGGCGGGCTCCGGCCGGGTGCTGCTCTACGGGGCGCTGCTGGTGCCGACGATGCTGGGCGCGGCGCTGTTCTTCGCGCTGCTGCTGGACGTGCCGCGGGTGCGGTTCGGGGCGTTCTCCCGGCTGGTGATCTTCCTGCCGTACGCGGTGCCGGGCATCGTGGCGTCGACCCTGTGGGGGTTCCTGTACCTGCCGCAGGTCAGTCCGGGCTACTACCTGCTGACCCAGGCCGGGATGAGCGGCCCGGACCTGCTGCACGGCAGCGGGCTGTACCTGGCGATGGCGAACATCGCGGTGTGGGGCGGCACCGGCTTCAACATGATCGTGATCTACACCTCGCTGCGGGCGCTGCCGGCCGAGCTGTACGAGGCGGCCCGGCTGGACGGCTGCTCGGAGCTGCAGGTCGCGCTGCGGATCAAGATCCCGATGGTGGCGCCGTCGCTGGTGCTGACCTTCTTCTTCTCGATGATCGCCACGCTCCAGGTGTTCGCCGAGCCGATGACGCTCAAGCCGCTGACGAACTCGATGAGTTCGACCTGGTCGCCGCTGATGAAGGTGTACCGGGACGCGTTCGTGCAGGGCAACATCTACTCGGCGGCGGCCACCTCCGTGGTGATCGCGGCGGCCACCCTGCTGCTCTCCTTCGGGTTCCTGAAGCTGGTCAACAAGCGTGCCAACGGAGGCAGTTGAGATGAGTACCACCACCGCTGCGGCCCCCCGCCGGACCGCCCCCGCGCTGCCCCCGAAGGCGTCCGCCCCGCGCCGCACCGCCTGGACGCCGACCCTGCTCCTGCTGCTGGGCGCGGTGTACTGCCTGGTGCCGGTGGTGTGGGTGGTGACGGCGGCGACCAAGAGCCGCCAGGAGCTGTTCACCACCTTCACCTACGCGCCGGGCACCGGCTTCTGGGACAACCTGTCCGAGCTGTCCTCGTACCGGGGCGGCGTGTACTGGCAGTGGATGGCCAACTCGGCGCTGTACGCGGGCGCGGGCGCGCTGCTGTCGGCGGCGGTGTCCGGCCTGACGGGCTACGCGCTGGCCAAGTACCGCTTCCGGGGCCGCTCGACGGTCTTCAACGTGCTGCTGGCGGGCGTGCTGATGCCGCCGATCACGCTGGCGGTGCCGCAGTACCTGCTGATGTCGAAGGCGGGCCTGGCGGACAGCTACTGGTCGGTGCTGCTGCCGAGCATCCTGTCCCCGTACGGCATCTACCTGTCCCGGATCTACGCGGAGGCGGCGATCCCGGACGAGGTGGTGGAGGCGGCCCGGGTGGACGGGGCGCGGGAGTGGCGGCTGTTCCGGAGCGTGGCGCTGCCGATGATGGTGCCGGGGCTGGTGACGGTGTTCCTGTTCCAGTTCGTGGCGATCTGGAACAACTTCCTGCTGCCGTACATCATGCTCGGCGACGACCACAAGTTCCCGGTCACGGTGGGCCTGTACTCGCTGCTCCAGCAGGGCGCGAACGAGCCGGCCCTGTACACCCTGGTGATCACCGGCGCGCTGCTGTCGATCCTGCCGCTGATCGCCCTGTTCCTGGGCATGCAGCGGTACTGGCGGGTCGACCTGCTGTCCGGCGCCGTGAAGTCCTGACGGGCCGCCACTACAGTGACCCCGACACCTCGATCTGCAAGGACCTGCATCCCGATGACGGAACCAGCGCCCCGCGGCCGGGCGGCCGGACGGCCGAAGCGCCCGCCGACCATCCACGACGTCGCCGCGGTGGCGGGCGTCTCGCGGGGCACGGTGTCCCGGGTGCTCCAGGGCGGACACAACGTCAGCCCGGCCTCGCAGCAGGCGGTGGAGGCGGCGATCGCCGAGCTCGGGTACGTGGTGAACCGGGCGGCCCGCAGCCTGGTGACCCAGCGCTCCGGCTCGGTGGCGTTCCTGCTGACCGAGCCGCAGGAGCGGTTCTTCGAGGACCCGAACTTCACCACCCTGCTGCGCGGTTGCACGGCCGCGCTGGCCGAGCACGACATCCCGCTGCTGCTGATGACGGCGGGCGACGACGCGGAGCGCCGCCGGGTCACCCGCTACCTGGCGGCGGGCCACGTGGACGGGGTGCTGCTGGTCTCCTCGCACCGGGGCAACCCGATGATCGAGCACCTGCGCGAGGCGGACATCCCGATGGTGTGCTGCGGCCGCCCGCTGGGCCAGCGCGGCCGGGTCCCGTACGTGGCGGCGGACGACCGGGAGGGCGCCAAGGACCTGGTGCGCCACCTGCTGGAGTCCGGCCGCACCAAGGTCGCCACCATCGCGGGCCCGCAGGACACCCCGGGCGGCGTGGAGCGGCTGTCCGGCTACCGCGAGGTGCTCGCCGAGTACGGCCTGCCGGCCGACGAGCGGCTGATCGCGGCCGGCGACTACAGCCGGTCCGGCGGGGAGGCCGCGATGCGCGAACTCCTGGACCGGGAGCCGGGGTTGGACGCGGTGTTCGTGGCCTCCGACCTGATGGCGGACGGCGCGCTGTCCGCCCTGGAGCACGCCGGCCGCAAGGTGCCCGAGGACGTCGCGGTGGGCGGTTTCGACGACTCCCCGGTCGCCCTGACCACCCGTCCGCCGCTGACCACCATCCGCCAGCCCTGGGACCGGATCTCCGCCGAGATGGTCCGCCTGCTGCTGCACCGGATCGCCGGCGAGGAGGCCCCGACGGTGATCCTGCCGACCGAACTGGTGGTCCGCCGCTCGGCCTGAGCGCCGAGCCCGGGCCAGTCCGGGTCGGCCCGTCCGGGCGGGCCCGGGCCTGCCCGATCCCGCCCGGAACGCTCCTGACGGTGCGTGCACCACAGGTGTTTCGTACCGGACACTTCCGATTTCCGTTCGACTCTGACAAAGTCGTCCGCTATCCGGTGCACCGGGCCGGAACGGGGGGACGGGAAGATGCTGGGCTTTGTGCTGCGCCGGCTGCGCGGACGGCTGCCGCTGGCGGCAGCGGTGCTGTTCACGGTGCTGACCGCCACCACGGTGCTGACCACGCTGGTGGCCTTCGACCGCACCGTCGCCGAGGCGGGCCTGCGGCGCGACCTGGCCGGCGGCGGCCGGGTGACGGTGCTGCTGAACGCGGACCACGCGCTGGACGCCAGGTCCGCCGACGACACCGGCACGGCCGCGCTGGGCGCCCGGCTGTTCGACGGACTGCCGGTCGCCACCCGGACGCTGGCCCGCAGCCGGGCGTACGGGCTGCCCGCCCAGCCGGGCGCGACGGCCCCGGCCCGCGAGGCGGACCTGACCGTGCTGGCCGCGCTGGACCACGGCGAGGTCCGTCTGACGGCCGGTCAGTGGCCGACCGCCGAGGGTGCCCCCGCGGGCCCGGGCACCGCCGGCACCGTGCAGGTCGCGGTGCCGGGCAGCGCCCTGCCCCGGCTCGGCCTGAGCCCGGACGCGCTGCCCGCGCAGGTGGTGCTCGCCGACCGGTACGGCGGCCTGCCGCTCACCGTCCGGGTCACCGGCGTCTACCAGGCCGCCGACCGGGACGCCCCGTACTGGCGGCTGGACCCGCTGGGCGGCCGGGAGATCCAGGTCCGGGGCTTCACCACGTACGGGCCGATGCTGGTGGACGACGGCGCCTTCGGCTCGGGCCTGCTGCCGCAGGGCAGCCGGGGCGCGCTGCTGACCGCCGACTTCACCACCGCCGACCGGGCCCGGGTCGAACGGGTCGGGGAACTCGCCGCCCGGCTGCCCGAACTGCTCAAGCAGACCGGCCCGGGCTTCCAGTCGCAGACCGAACTTCCCGCGCTGCTGGCCGAGTTGCGCTCGGCGACGCTGGTCACCGAGTCCAGCCTGCTGATCGGCGCGCTGCAGCTGTCGGTGCTGGCCGGGGCCGCCCTGCTGCTGGTGGTGCACCTGGTCGCGGAACGGCAGCTGCGCGAGGACGCGCTGCTCACCGCCCGGGGCGCGACCCGGCGACAACTGGCCGCCTGGACGGCGCTGGAGGCGCTGCTGCTGGCGCTGCCCGCCGCCCTGCTGGCCCCGCTGCTGGCCGGCCCGCTGCTGCGGCTGCTGACCGGCCGCGGCCCGCTGGCCGGGCTGCCGCTGGCGCACACCGACACCGCGGTGCGCTGGCCGGCGGCGGCGCTGTGCGCGTTGGCCTGCGTGCTGGTCTCGGCGCTGCCCGCGGTGCTGCGGCGCGACGGCGAGCGGCTGGTGACCCGCCGTCAGGCGGTGGTCGGCACGGTGGTCCGCTCCGGCGCGGACCTGACCCTGCTGGCCCTGGCCGTGGTCGCCTACCAGCAGCTCTCGGCCCGCACCGGCGGCCTCTCGGTGGACTCCGACGGCCGGCTGGGCATCGACCCGGTGCTGGTCGCGGCGCCGACCCTGGCGCTGTGCGCGGGGACGCTGCTGGTGCTGCGGGTGCTGCCGTTCGCGGCCCGGCTCGGGGCCCGGCTGGCGGCCCGCGGGCGCGGGCTGGGCGCGGCGCTGGGCGGCTGGCAGCTGGCCCGCCGGCCCGGGCGGGCGAACGGCCCGGTGCTGCTGCTGGTGCTGGCGGTGGCCACCGGCGTGCTGGCGATCGGCCAGCACACCGCGTGGCGCGACTCGCAGCGCGACCAGGCCGACTTCGCCGCCGCGGGCGGCCTGCGGATCCAGGCGTCGGCGCTGCCCGTGCTGGGCCAGGGCGGCCGGTACGCGGCGCTGCCGGGCGGCGGGCGGCTGCTGCCGGTGGCCCGGGTCGACCAGTCGCTGCCGGGCGACCGGCAGGGCCGGGTGCTGCTGACCGACACCGCCCGGGCGGGCGCCGAACTGCACGTGCGGGCCGACCTGTTCGACCACCGCCCGGCCGGGGAGCTGTTCGCCCCGCTGTCCGGTCCGCTGCCGGCCGGGGTGCCGCTGCCGGGCCGCCCGGCCCGGATCGACCTGTCCCTCACCGTGCAGGTCTCCGACCGCCCCGAGTGGGACCGCAGCGCGCTCCAGGCGCCCGACCTGTGGCTGCAGTTGCGCGACGGCTTCGGGACGCTGCACCGGGTCCTGGTGCCGCAGCTGCCCGTGCGGGGCGAGCTGACCGTCCCGGTCGACCTGGGCCCGCTGACCGCCGCCCCGCTCGGCTCGATCGCCGAGCCGCTGACCCTGACCGGCCTGGGGCTGACGTACCCCTCGGCGTGGGGCCAGAGCCACAGCGAGCTGACGCTGCGCCAGGTCTCGGTCGCCGACAGCGCGGCCGGGGCGGCCGTGCCGGTGCCGGTGCCCGCGGGCGCGTGGAGCGTGCAGGCCGCGGACGGCACCCCGGTGCGGGTGACCGGCGAGCCCGGCCCGGACCGGCTGCTGACCGTCGGCTACACCCCGGGCGAGCAGGACCACGGCGGCGCCCGGGCGCTGCTGCTGGCACCCGGCTCCACCCCATCGGGCCCGGAGGTCGAGGGCCTGGCCACCCGCGACTACCTGACCGCGGTCGGCGCCCGGATCGGCGACCTGGTCAAGGTGCAGCTGGGCAGCACTTCGGTGCCGGTCCGGATCACCGGGGCGGTCGGGGCGCTGCCGGTGTACGGCTCCACCGCGCTGCTGCTCGACCTGGCCGGCACCGACCGCTGGCTGGGCGACCGGGGCTTCGACGTCCCGGCGGTCTCCGAGTGGTGGCTGCCCGCCACCGGGCCCGGCGACCGCACCCCGGCCGAGGCCGCGGCGGCGCTGCGCGCGGGGCCGACCGCGCAGCAGTTGACGCTCCGGGACGAGGACGCCGCGGCCCGGCTCGGCGACCCGCTGAGCGCCGCCCCGCAGAGCGCGCTGGCCGCGCTGGCGCTGGCCGCCGCGGTGCTGGCCGCGATCGGCTTCACCGCCGCGTCGGCCGCCTCGGCGGCCGAGCGGGCCGGCGAGTCGGCGGTGCTGCTGGCGCTCGGCGCGCCCCGGCGGCTGCTGAGCCGCAGTGCCGCCGTCGAGCGGCTGGTGCTGGTCGGGATCGGCACCGGGGTGGGACTGCTGCTCGGCGCCGCCCTGGTCCACCTGGTGGTGCCGCTGGTGGTGCTCACCCCGGCCGCCCGCCCGCCGGTGCCCGACGTGCTGGTCGGCCTGCCGCCCGGCCAGGTGCTGGCGCTGGCCCTGGGCACCGCCGCCCTCCCCCTGCTGTCCGCCTTCCTGTTCGGCGGCGGCCGCCGCAACCTGGCCACCCGGCTGCGCTCCGCGGAGGAGAAGTGAGCACCCCGGCCCGCCCCCGTCCCTGTCGCCCCCGTCCCTGTCGTCCCTGCCCCTGTCGTCGCGGTCCGGCCGCCCGGCTCCGGTCCGTGGAGGAGAAATGAGCGCCCCGGCCCCCTGGGTCCGCACCCGGCTGCGCACCGCGCCGCTGGCGGCCCTGCTGACCGCCGCCCTGACGCTGGCCCTGGTCTTCCTGGCGGCCGGGCTGCCCCGGGCGCTGGACCGGGGCGCGGACAGCGCGCTGCACACCTTCCTGAACGGCGCCGGCCCGCTGGTCACCAACGTGTCGGTGTCCAGCGGCCTGCCCTCGACCGACGACCCGGCGAAACTGCTGGACACCACCTCGGAGCAGCTCACCTCCGTCATCGGCGGCGCGCTCCCGCTCGACCCGAGCGGCCCGGTGTACGGGCGCCGGGTCAGGGTGGCGCGTTCGGTGCCGGACCAGGGGCTGCCCGAACTGGACGGCGTGCCGCCCGAGTTCTCCCTGCTGTACCAGCACGGCCAGCAGGAGCGCTCCCGGTTGACGGAGGGCCGGTGGCCGGTCGGCCGCGGCGGCGCCGGGGAGCCGGTGCAGGTCGCCCTGTCCGCGGCGGCGGCCCGGGAGATCGGGATCAAGGTGGGCGACGTGTTCAGCACCGGCCCCTCCGTCCTGGCCCCCCTGGCCCGGCTGTCCCCGATGCCGATGCAGGTGGTCGGCCTGTACGAGGCCGTCGACCCGGCCGACCCGTTCTGGGCCGAGGCGGCCTGCGCGGTCAAGGCGTGCGTCAACATGGCGCCGCCCCCCGGCCCGGGGGAACCGCCGCGCCCGTACTGGTACGCCACGCCCCTGATCGGTCCGGAGGAGCTGCCCCGGGTGGGTCAGTGGGGCGAGGGCGCGGAGGACTTCTGGCGGCTGCCGGTGCGGGTGGCCGCGCTGCGCGCCGACCGGCTGGAGCAGACCTCCTTCGCGCTGGCCTCGGTCACCTCGGGGCCGGTCGCCGTCCGGGTGACCACGGGCCTCGGCCGGCCGGGCGTCCGGGTCGACTCCGCCCTGCGCGCCTCGATCGACACCGCCCGGCAGCGGCAGACCGCGATCGACTCGATCACCGCGGTCGGCCCGGCCGGGGCGGCGGGCGTGGCGGCCGTGGTGCTGTGCCTGGCGGCGGCGCTGGCCGCCGAGCGGCGGACGTCGGAGCTGGTGCTGCTGCGGGCCCGCGGGGCCGGGGCGGGCGGGGTGTTCCGGCGGCTGCTGGGCGAGGGGGCGGCGACGGTGCTGCCCGCGGCGGGGCTGGGGGCGCTGCTGGCGTTCGCGCTGCTGCCGACCGCGCGCTGGCTGCCGGCGGCGGTGGCGGCCGGGTCGGTGACGCTGCTGGCGCTGCTGGCGTTCCCGGTGCGGGCCGCGCTGCTGTTGCGCGGCCCGCGGGCCGGGGCCCGGCCGGGGCGGCGGCGGCTGGTGGGCGAGTTGGCGGTGCTGGCGGTGACCGCGGCGGCCGCGGTGCAGGTGGTGCGGCGCGGGGTGGCCCCGCTGGGCGAGGGGGTGGATCCGCTGCTGGTGGCGGCGCCGCTGCTGCTGTCGCTGACGGGTGCGCTGCTGCTGGCCCGGCTGCAGCCCGCGCTGATCGGGGTGCTGGCCCGTCGGGCGGGGCGGCGGCCGGGTGCGGTCGGGTTCCTGGGGCTGGCCCGGGCGGCCCGGGGCGGCGGGGGTCCGCGGTCGCGGCCCTCGGTGCTGCCGCTGCTGGCCCTGGTGCTGGCGGTGGGCTGCGGTGCGGTCGGGGCGACGGTGCTGGAGTCGGTGGCCGCCGACCGGGTCGTGGTGGCCAGGTACGCCATCGGCGGTGACGCCTCGGTGGGTGCCGCGCTGAACACCGCGCTGCCGGAGGCGTTCGTCGCGCAGGCGGGGCGGCTGCCGGGGGTGACGGACTCGCTGCCGGTGTGGATCGACGACGACGTGGTGCTGTCGGTGGGCGGCGGCACCTCGGTGCGGGTGAACGTGGTGGTGGCCGATCCGGTGCGGTACGCGCGGCTGGCCGAGGAGGCCGGGCGGGGCCGGTTCGACCCGGCGCTGCTGGCCGCCCCCGTGGACGGCGGGCGGCTGCCGGCGCTGGTGACCGGCGACCTGCCGAAGGGCGATTTCAGCCTGCGGCTGGCGGGCGGCGACGCGGCGGACATCCGGGTGGTGGGGTTCACCGACAACACTCCGGCGCTGACCGGGGCGGTCGGTACGACGGTGCTGCTGCCGGCCGGTCCGGCGGCCGAGTTCGTGTCCCGGCTCGGCGGTCCGGCCAAGTGGATGGCGCTCGGGCACCCGGACGACGGGCAACTGCGGGCGCTGGCCGAGCGGTTGCTCGGTCCGCCGGCCGCCGGGCTGCGGCCGGGCCACGTGGTGCGGACCGCGGCCGGGGAGGTCGCGGCGCTCGGCGACGACCCGTTGCAGGCTTCGGCGGTCCGGCTGTTCTGGGTGTCGGTCGGGGCGACGGCGCTGTTCGCGCTGCTGTCGGTGCTGCTGACGCTGCTGCGGGCCGGTCCGGAGCGGGCGGCGGTGCTGGCCCGGCTGCGCACGATGGGGTTGCGGCCCCGGCAGGGGCTGGCGCTGATCCTGGCGGAGGTGCTGCCGCAGTCGCTGGTGGCGGCCCTGGGCGGGGCGCTGACGGCGGTGTGCTGCCTGCTGCTGCTGGGCCCGACCGTCGACCTCTCGCCGCTGGTCGGTTCGGGCGTGTCGGCCGGGTTGCGGCCGATCGCCGGGCCGATCGTCCAACAGGCCGTCGGGCTGGCCGTGTTGGCGGCCCTGGCGGTGCTGGCGGAGGCCGCTGTGACGGCCCGTCGGCAGATCACCACCGAGCTGCGCGCGGGGGACGCCCGATGAACCGCGCATCCACCACCGAGCCCCCCGCAGGAGGGACGTCCCGATGAGCACTCCGACTCCGAGCCTGGAGGAGCTGCGGCGCAAGGCGCTGGCGGCCGCCGCGCCCCGTACCGTCGGTGCCGAACTGGCGATCAGCTGCGAGCGGTTGGTGCGGATCTTCAGCACCGACGGGATCGAGGTGCAGGCGTTGCAGGGCCTGGACCTGACGGTGGACCGGGGCGACCTGGTGGCGCTGGTCGGCGCGTCGGGCAGCGGCAAGTCGACGCTGCTGAACGTGCTGGCGGGCCTGGACGCGCCGACGGCGGGCACCGCGACGGTGGACGGCCAGGACCTGCTGGCGATGACCGCGAAGGACCGGCTGCGCTACCGGCGCGAGGTGGTGGGCTTCATCTGGCAGCAGACGGCCCGCAACCTGCTGCCCTTCCTGACGGCGGAGCAGAACGTGGCGCTGCCGATGCAGCTGCGCTCCGGCCACCGGGCGGCCAAGCGGCAGCGCGGACGCGTCACCGAACTCCTCGAAGCCCTGGACATCGGCGAGTTGGCGCACCGGCGCCCCGCCGAACTCTCCGGCGGCCAGCAGCAACGCGTCGCCATCGCCGTCGCCCTCGCCAACCAACCCGCCGTCCTGCTCGCCGACGAACCCACCGGC
>NZ_JOGH01000171.1:0-9914 GCF_000721345.1 Kitasatospora sp. NRRL B-11411
TGCGGGGGATGCGGGGCGGTGGGGCGGGCGGGTTGCGGCGGGGTGTGTCACAGCACTGTTCTGGGGGCGGCCCGGGTGCAACGGGTTCGTCCGGGCGGACGGTCCTGGTCTTCGGAAACCCGCTCGCACCGGGCGGCCGGTCCGACCGTCCCACCGGAGGAGATCACCATGCCCTGGCCGGGCGCCGGCTCGCTGCCCGCCTCGGACACCGACGGGTCCCCGGTGAAGGTCGGCCCGGTGGGGAGCGCCGGCCAGGGCGGGTGACCCCGGCCCGCGTCGGGCTGACGGGCCGTCAGCGGCGGTGCGGCGGCAGGTGGGTGGCGGCGGTGCGCCAGGCGGCGGTGACGGCGGCCCGGGCCTCGGCGGTGGCGGTGGCGACGTCGGGGGAGAGGTGCAGGGGCGCGCCGAGGTGGACGTGGACGGCGGGGCGGCGCAGCGGGGCGGTGAGCAGGCCGGCGAACTGCTTGGCGGTGGAGCCCGAGCTGATCCGGCGGGCGCCGGCCTGGCCGAGCGGGACGACCGGGGCGCCGCCGGCGGCGAGCCGGGCCAGGCCGGTGCGGAACGGGCCGGGGGCGTGGTCGGCGGGGTCGGTCCGCAGCGGCAGCCGGCCCTCGGGGTAGAGGACGACCACCCGGCCGGCGGCCAGCGCGGCGGCCGCGGCGTCCAGGGCCCGGGCGGCGTGCTCGGTGCCGCGGTGGACGGGGACGTGGCCCTCGCGGGTCAGCGCGCCGCGCAGCAGCGGGATCCGCCACAGTCCGGCGGTGGCCAGCACGACGGGTTCGACGCCCAGCCGGTCGAGGGCGGCGAGCACCACGCCGGGGTCGGCCAGCGAGGAGTGGTTGGCGGCGACGATGCTGCCGGGGGCCAGGACCGTCTCCGGGTCGGTGGTGACGGTGAGGCGCCCGAGGACCGGGACGACGGTGCGGGCGACGGCGCTCAGCATGGGGTGGGCCCTCGGGATCGGGTGGCGGCGGGCCGCCCGCGGCGCTCCCGGGGGCGGCCCGCCCAGTGTGGCGCCGGGGCGGCCGGTGCGGCCTGAGCCCGGGTACTCACCCGCGTACTCACCCCCGCCGGCCGGTCCGGCGGGGGTGGGCGGCGCCCGTTCAGGCCGGCCGGCGGCGGGCCGTGACCAGGCGCTGCAGGACGATGAAGACGAACAGCAGGGCGCCGATGACGATCCGGGTCCACCAGGAGCTGAGGGTGCCCTGGAAGCTGATGATCGTCTGGATCAGGCCGAGCACGGCCACGCCCAGCACGGTGCCGATCAGGTAGCCGGAGCCGCCGGTCAGCAGGGTGCCGCCGATGACCACCGCGGCGATCGCGTCCAGCTCCAGGCCGACCGCGTGCAGGCCGTAGCCGGAGAGCATGTAGAAGGTGAGCAGGACGCCGCCGAGCGCGGAGCAGAAGCCGCTGACCGCGTACACGGTGACCTTCGTCCGGGCCACCGGCAGGCCCATCAGCAGGGCGGACTGCTCGCTGCCGCCGAGCGCGTAGACGTTGCGGCCGAAGCGGGTGTAGTGCAGCACCACGAAGGCGGCGACCACGACCAGGGCCGCGATCAGGGCGCTCGGGGACAGGAAGGTGCCGCCGGGCAGCGGGATGCGGGTCTGCGCCATCGTGGTGTAGGAGGAGTCGGTGATGGAGATCGACTCGACGCTGATCGTGTAGCACAGGCCGCGGGCCAGGAACATGCCGGCCAGGGTGACGATGAACGGCTGGATCTCGAAGGTGTGGATCACCCAGCCCATCGCCCAGCCGATCCCGGTGCCGATCGCCAGGACCAGCGGGATGACGACCAGCATCGGCCAGTGGTGCTTCTCCACCAGCCAGGCCGACACCATGGTGGACAGGGCGACGACCGCGCCGACCGACAGGTCGATGCCGCCGGTGAGGATCACGAAGGTCATGCCGACGGCGACGACCAGCAGGAAGGCGTTGTCGATCAGCAGGTTGAGCAGGACCTGGCCGGAGGCGAAGCCCTCGTACTGCACCGAGCCGGCGCCGAACATCGCCAGCAGCAGGACGGAGGTGACCAGCAGCGGGATCTGTCCGCGCAGCCGGGCGGTGAGAGTGGCGATCATGTGCCCACCTTCGGAGCGGTAGGGGCCGCGGGCTCGGGCCGGCTGCTGCGGGCCGCGTGGCGGCGGCGGGCCATCTTGGCGCGGAACTGGGGGGACTGGACGAGGCAGACGGCGATGACCACCGCGGCCTTGAAGACCAGGGTGGTCTCCGGCGGGATGCCGATGGTGTAGACGGTGGTGGACAGGGTCTGGATGACCAGGGCGCCGATCACCGTGCCGCCGATCGAGAACCGGCCGCCGTTGAGCGAGGTGCCGCCGATCACGACGGCCAGGATGGCGTCGAGCTCGATCCACAGGCCGGCGTTGTTGCCGTCGGCCGCCGACACGTTGGAGCTGATCATCAGACCGGCGACGGCCGCGCAGACCGCGCTGACCACGTACACCAGGGCGGTCAGCCGCAGCGCCCGGATGCCGACCAGCCGGCTGGCCACCGGGTTGCCGCCGACCGACTCCAGCAGCAGGCCCAGCGCGGTGGAACGGGTCAGCAGCAGGGCCGTGCCCACCGCGGCGGCGGCCAGCAGAACGGCGAACGGCACGGTGAACCAGTAGCCGCCGCCGATGAGTTGGTACGGGCCGCTGGTGACGGTGATGATCTGGCCGTCGGTGATCAGCTGGGCCACGCCGCGCCCGGCGACCATCAGGATGAGCGTCGCCACGATCGGCTGCACGCCGATCCGGGCCACCAGCACACCGTTGACGGCGCCGAGGACGAGCGCCACGGCCAGCGCCAGGGCGACCGCGACCAGCACGGTGGTGACGCTGCCGGGGTCGGCGGCCTTGCTGATGTACAGGCAGGCGAGGGCGCCGGCGATGGCGACGGTGGAGCCGACCGACAGGTCGATGCCGCCGGTGGCGATGACCAGCGTCATGCCGAGGGCGACCAGGGTCAGCGGGGCGCCGAAGTGCAGGATGTCGACCAGGCTGCCGTACAGGTGGCCGTCCTTGATCCGGACGGCGAAGAAGTCCGGGGTGAAGGCCAGGTTGGCCAGCAGCATGACGGCCAGGACGGCCGCGGGCCAGAAGAGCCGGTGCCTGGCGATCGCCGTCACGGCCGGCCTCCGCTCGCGATGGTCTCCATGATGTGCTCCGGGGTGAGGGAGCCGTCGTTGGCGAGCTGGGCGACCATCCGGTGGTCCTTCAGCACGCCGACCTTGTGGCTCAGGCGCAGGACTTCTTCGAGTTCGGCGGAGATGAACAGCACCGCCATGCCCTTCTCGGCGAGCCGGGCGACCAGCTTCTGGATCTCGGCCTTGGCGCCGACGTCGATGCCGCGGGTGGGCTCGTCGAGGATCAGCAGCTTGGGGTCGGTGATCAGCCAGCGGGCCAGCAGGACCTTCTGCTGGTTGCCGCCGGAGAGGTTGCGCACCAGCGCCTCGGGGTCGTTCGGGCGGATGTCCAGGGCGCGGATCCAGCGCAGCGCCAGGGCGTCCTGCTCGGTGCGGGAGATCGGGCGCAGCCAGCCGCGGCCGGCCTGCAGGGCGAGGACGATGTTCTCGCGGACGGTGAGTTCGCCGACCAGGCCCTCGGCCTTGCGGTTCTCCGAGCAGAACGCGATGCCGTGGCCGATGGCGGCGCGCGGTTCGCGCAGCGCGGCGGGGCGCCCGTCCAGGCGCAGGGTGCCGCGGTCGGCCTGGTCGGCGCCGAACAGCAGCCGGGCGGCCTCGGTGCGGCCGGAGCCGAGCAGGCCGGCCAGGCCGACCACCTCGCCCGGGCGGACGGTCAGGTCGTACGGTTCGATGGCGCCGCTGCGGCCGAGGCCGTCCGCGACCAGGAACGGCTCGCCGCCGGCGGCCACGGTGTCGGTGCGGCGGCCGGCCGCGGCCAGGCTCTCCAGGCTGGCGAGTTCGGAGCCGATCATCCGGGAGACCAGCTGGACCTGGGTGAGGTCCCGGGTGCGGTACTCGCCCTCCAGGCGGCCGTTGCGCAGCACGGTCATCCGGTCGCAGATCTCGTAGACCTGGTCGAGGAAGTGCGAGACGAACAGGATCGCCACCCCGCGGTCGCGCAACCGCCGCATGACGGCGAACAGTTGGGCGACCTCGTCGCGGTCGAGGCTGGAGGTGGGCTCGTCCAGGATCAGCACCTTGGCGTCGACGTCGACGGCCCGGGCGATGGCGACCAGCTGCTGGACGGCGATGGAGTGGCTGTCCAGCCGGGTGGTGACGTCGAGGTCGAGGTCGAGCGCGGCCACCGAGGCGGCGGCGCGGCGGCGCAGTTCGGACCAGTGGACCAGGCCGCGCCGGCGGGGCTCGCGGCCGATGAAGAGGTTCTCCGCGACCGACAGGTTCGGGCAGAGGTTGACCTCCTGGTAGACGGTGCTGATGCCGATCTGCTGGGCCTGGAGCGGCCCGGTGATCCGCACGGCGCGGCCGGCCATCGAGACCTGCCCGCCGTCGGCCCGGTACACGCCGGTGAGGACCTTGATCAGGGTGGACTTGCCCGCGCCGTTCTCGCCCATCAGCGCGTGCACTTCGCCCGGGAAGAGCCGGAAGTCGACGCCGTCGAGCGCCAGCACGCCGGGGAACTCCTTGCGGAGCCCGCGTACCTCCAGGACCGGTGGCTGCATCGGTCCTCCTTTCGTGGTCGGTCGGGAGACGGGGGCCCGTGCCGCGGGGCAGGCGGCGCGGGCCCCCGGGGGGTCCGGCCGGATCAGTACTGGCGGTTGGGCAGCGCGGCGGTGGCCTGCTCGGGGGTGAAGGTGCCCTCCTCGGTCTTGATCCGGCGCTCGACGCTCTCGCCGGCCTTGACCTTCTTGGCCAGTTCCATCAGCTGGTCGCCGAGCAGCGGGTTGCACTCGACGTCGAAGTTGATCTTGCCCTGGCTCATCGCGGTGAAGGCGTCCTTGACGCCGTCCACCGAGACGATCTTGATGTCGGTGCCGGGCTTCTTGCCGGCCTCCTCGATCGCCTGGATCGCGCCGAGCGCCATGTCGTCGTTGTGCGCGTACAGCACGTCGATCTTCGGCTGGGACTTCAGGAACGCCTGCATGACCTCCTTGCCCTTGGCCCGGGTGAAGTCGCCGGTCTGCGAGGCGACCACCTTGAACTTCGGCTCGCCCTTGATCGCGTCCGCGAAGCCGGACTTGCGGTCGTTGGCGGGCGCGGAGCCGGTGGTGCCCTCCAACTGGACGATGTTCACGTCCCCGGAGGCGGAGGCGTACTCCTTGACCAGCCAGTCGCCGGCCTTCTTGCCCTCCTCGACGAAGTCCGAGCCGAGGAAGGAGACGTACAGCGACTCGTCCTTGGAGTCCACCGCGCGGTCGGTGAGGATCACCGGGATGTGCGCGTTCTTGGCCTCCTTCAGGACGGTGTCCCAGCCGGACTCGACCACCGGCGAGAAGGCGATCACGTCGACCTTCTGCTGGATGAACGAGCGGATCGCCTTGATCTGGTTCTCCTGCTTCTGCTGCGCGTCGGAGAACTTGAGGGTGACACCGGCCTTCTTCGCCGCGTCCTGGATGGACTTGGTGTTGGCGGTGCGCCAGCCGCTCTCGGCGCCGACCTGGGCGAAGCCGATGGTGAGCTTGCCGTCCGACTTCTTGCCGTCGGCGGAGCCGCTGCCCGAGGAGCAGGCGGTCAGGCCGAGGACCAGGGCGCCGGCGAGTGCGGCTGCGGCAACGGCTCTCTTGGACATCTGGGGTTCCTCTCGGTTGTGCTCCCGGGCGGGCGCCGCGGGGCGGCGGGTGGTGCCGGAAGGGGTGGGGGTGGTGCCGGAAGGGAAGGGGGTTCGCATCGGGCGGCCCTGCGCGGACGGCCGCCGCGGGGGAGTGCGGTGGATCGCCGGAGGCGGGGAGTGCGCCGGGTTCGCGGCCGGCGGCCGGCGGTGGTGCCCCCGGTGGGGTTCGACGCCGGCGCCTCGGCCAGACAAGATTGTTAGCGCTAACAACCACCCTCGGCAAGAGCGGTGCACCGCGTTATCGAATCTTGACCGCCGCCCCGGCGGGCGCCGGGCCGGACGAATCGCGCACCACCAGGTCCGGGGCGATCAGCACCCGGCGGCCCGCGCACGGCACCCCGGACAGCTCCTCGACCAGCAGCGACAGCGCCTGCCGCCCCAGGGCCTCGAAGTCCTGGCGGACCGTGGTCAGCGGCGGGACCAGGTAGGCGGCCTCCGGGATGTGGTCGAACCCGACCACGCTGATGTCCCCGGGGACCGCCCGCCCGCCCTCGTGCAGCGCGCGCAGCACGCCCAGCGCCGTCTGGTCGTTCGCGCAGAACACCGCGGTCACCCGCGGGTCGGCGGCGATCCGCAGCCCGGCCTGGTAGCCCGAGCGGGCGCCCCAGTCGCCGGGGAGTGCCGGCGGCACCTGCGCGCCCGCCTCGGCCAGCGCGCCGCGCCAGCCCCGCTCCCGCTCCTGGCTCTCCAACCAGCCCGGCGGGCCGGTGATGTGATGCACCGTCAGGTGGCCGAGGCCGAGCAGGTAGCGGGTGGCCGCGGCGGCCCCCGCCACGTTGTCCACCGCGACCCGCGGAACGGCGGAGGGCGCGCCGGTCCCCACCATCACCACCGGGCTCGCCCCGGCCGGGTCGGTCGGGCCGCCGGTCGCGGAGACCTGCGGGGCGATCACCGCGATGCCCTCCACGCCCTGGTCGCGCAGCCGGTCGACGGCCTCCTGCACGGAGCGCGGGTCCAGCGACCGCAGCGAGGCCACGCTGACGAAGTAGCCCGCGCTGCGGGCGGCCTGCTCCAGCCCGTCCAGCATGGAGGCGGGCCCGTAGAGGGTGCTGGCGAAACTGACCACGCCCAGGGTCTGCGAGCGCCGGGTCACCAGCGCCCGGGCCATCGAGTTCGGCCGGTAGTCCAGCTCGCGGATCGCCGCCGCGACCCTGGCCCGGGTGGCCGGGGCGACGTTCGGCGAGCCGTTCAGCACCCGCGAGACGGTCTGGTGCGAGACCCCGGCCAGTTTGGCCACGTCGGCCATCACGGGCTGACGGGTCCTCGGTTCGGTCATGCGGGCTCCAATCGCGGCGCCCGGCCGGCGGGCCGGACCCGGCCGCAGGGGACCGGCGGACCCGGTGGTGCGCGCTCGCGCGGCGCCGGGCCGCGGCCCGCCGGTCCGGCACGGGGGGTCGGCGGGCGCTCAGACGAAGCGCCACAGGTGGTCGGTGGTGCCGTTGTCGTCCCAGAGCACCACCTGGGCGCCCTGGGCGGTCGACATGCCGGTGACGCCCAGCACCCGGCCGCCGGCGGCGCACTGGATGCGGAAGCAGCCGCCGGAGCCGTACCGCAGCCGCCACCGGTGGTCGGCGGCGCCGCTGTCGGCCCACTGGACGATCCGGGCGCCGTTCGCGGTGGCGCCGCCCTCCGTGCCGAGCACCTTGCCGCTGTTGGCGTTGCGCAGCCGCAGGTAGCCGCCGGTGTCCACGACCGCCGACCACAGGTGGTCGGCGGTGCCGCTGTCGCCCCACTGGAGGACCGGTGCGCCGTCCGCGGTGGACATGTTCTGCACCCCCAGGACCAGGCCGCTGTTCAGGTTCCGGATCCGGCGCGCGCCGTCGGGGACGAACCGCCACCGGTTGTCGGAGGTGCCGTTGTCCGGGTGCTGGACGGCCTGCGCGCCCTGGGCGGAGGAGCTGTTCAGGAGGCCGAGCACCTTGCCGCTGTTGGCGTTGCGCAGCGCGTGGGTGCCGTCGCCCAGGTCGACCACCTCCCAGCGGTGGTCGGCGGTGCCGTTGTCCGCCCACTGCAGGACGGGCGCGTCGTCCGCGGTGGACATGTTCTGCACGCCGAGCACCTTGCCGCTGCGGGCGTTGCGCAGCCGCAGCGCGGTGCCGTCGGCGACGAGGGACCACAGGTGGTCGGCGGTGCCGGAGTCCGCCCACTGGAGGGCGGGCGCGCCGTCCGCGACGGACATGTCCTTGACGCCCAGGACGAGGCCGCTGGCGGCGTTGGCCAGGCGGAAGCCGGCGCCGGTGCTCCAGTAGACGCTGTAGTTGTAGCCCTGCGCGTCCTGGAACGGCCCGAGGCCGACGTCCGCGCCGTCGGCGGTGGCGGTGAAGGCCAGCGCGGTGCTGCTGCTCCTGACCACCGAGGAGAGCGCCAGCGCGGGCAGCGCGGCCGGCACGGTGTCGCCGTGGTTGCCGCACAGCACGGTCGGGCCGTAGCTGAGGGCGACGACGTCCGGGTTGTCGTTGGCGGGCACGGCGGCGACCTGCATCGGCAGCGTGACCGTGACGGTGTCGCCGGAGGTCCAGGCGCGGGTGAGGACCGCGTAACTGCCGGGCGCGGCGGGCGTGTTCTGCACGGCGCCGTTGACGGCGAGGGTGGCGCCGGCCGCCCAGGCCGGGATGCGCACCCGCAGCGACCACGTCCCGGCGACGCTGCCGGTGACCCGCAGGGTGGTGGTGTCGCCGACCGGGTAGGCGGTGCTCTGGGTGACGGTGATGCCGCGCTGGGACCAGTCCAGCACGGAGGGCGTGAACAGGTTCACCGTGAGCGTGCTGCCGCTGTGGAAGTAGACCGAGTCCGCCAGCTTGGTGTTGGACTCCAGCGCGGTGCCCTGGCAGCACCAGAAGGTGCCGTAGTCGGTGCTCCACGTCCCGCCGCCCCAGGCCGGGCCGACGCCGCGCCGGCCGCCCGCCCTGAGCGGGGTGAAGTAGGTGATGTGCCCGTGCGGGTCGGCCGGGTTCTGGCCGCCGATGGTGTGGTTGAGCAGGTCCCGCTCGTAGAGGTCGAAGTAGTCGGCGCGCTCCGGGTCGAGCAGCCACAGCTCCCGGGTCAGCTTCTGCAGGTTGTACGAGTTGCACAGCTCGCAGGTGTCGTCGGTCAGGTGGGCGGCGATCGCGTTCGGGGCCCGGAAGTGCTCGGCCTGGCTGTTGGCGCCGATCGCGTAGGTGTGCGCGCCGGTGGTGATGGTCCAGGCGTTGGCGGCGATGTCGCGGTACCGGGCGGTGCCGGTGGCCTTGTACTCGCGGACGGCGCCGATCCACTTGGGCAGCTGGGTGTTGGCGTGCAGGCCGTCGAGCCGGTCCTGGCCGGCGGCGAGCGGGTCGAGGACCGCGGCGTGCTCGAAGCGCTGGGCCACCGTCAGCCAGCGCCGGTCGCCGGTCTGCAGGTGGAGGTCGGCCAGCACCTCGGTCATGCCGCCGAACTCGGTCCCCAGCACCGCCTGCATCCGGCTGTAGCCCAGGTTCGCGGTGCGGGCGTCGACCCAGCCCGCCAGGGCCAGCAGCACGTCCCGGGCCTGGGTGCTGCCCAGCAGGCGCCAGACGTCGAGCAGGCCGGCCATGGTCTTGTGGACGCAGTAGTAGGGCACGTTCCCGTTCGCGAGGGTGCCCGCCTCCAGCGCGGCGAAGTCGCTCTCGGGGAAGCCGGACAGGTACCCGGCGGTGAAGCCCCTGGCCGCGTTGCCGGCCTGGCACTGGGCCATCGCGGCCACCATGGCCGCGGCCTTGTCCCGGCAGACGGTGTCGCCGAGCGCGGCGTACGCCTGGGCCCAGGCGGAGAGGAAGTGGCCCTGCACGTGGCCGCGGAAGGGGAAGCCCGGCGCGTCCCAACCGCCGTTCGGGGCGGCGCCGTTGGTGGACAGGCCGTGGGTGGCGCGGAAGACGTACAGCAGCCGGTCGACGTCGACGAACCGCAGGTAGGCCAGGGTGCGGTTCTGGTTGTCGAGCCAGCGGCCGCCGGTGAGCCGGACCTGCCCCGGGTCGAACGGGTAGGTCGAGACGCCGACCTCCGCCTGGACCGGAGGGACGGTGGCGGCCGCGGCCGGGGACCGGTCGGCGGCGAGCGGGACGGCGGCGGCCACCGCCGCAGCCCCGGTGGCCTTCAGCACGCTGCGCCGGGTCGGGGCGGAGGGCGGGGGAGGGGGCGGGGGAGGAGGAGGGGGCATGG
>NZ_JOGH01000172.1:0-9704 GCF_000721345.1 Kitasatospora sp. NRRL B-11411
TCAACCAACCCATCAACCCCCAGCCCAACAACACAGCCACCCAGCCAACCACCGACCTACCACACCCATGGCCCGTGCCACCCACAAAGCAGCAGACAGCAGTGGGTGGCATCGAGGGCGGCCCAGCCGTCCGTAGCGAGCACCGGGCGAGCGGGGCAGGCGGAGACAACCAGCACCGGATGCCCGTCAGACGTCAACTACGACCGGACAGACGGCACACCCGCCTTCGGGAAAAGCATGGCCTACAGCCGAGGGGCAAACGCAGCGAGCTCGGCCGTCGGGATGTCGGCCTACTGAGCTGGGATTGCCCTGACGATCGCTGCTGGTGCTGCTCGGCAGATGGGCCTGGGGAAACCCCCAGGCCATCAAGGTGGAGCTTTTCTCGCTCAGCCGACGGCACGAAGCCGGGAGCGGCCGGCCTTGGGTGGGGTTGTCTGGTAGTCGGGGATCAGAATGGGCGGCACGCCTTCTCGAGCGGCCCGGGCCATTGCCGCTTGCATCTCCAGTTCGGAGTTGTAGCCGGCGATGGCTGGGTGGAGTCGGTAACGGTAGCCCTTGCGCAGGACGAGACCCCGCTCTACCAGGAGGGTCATGCCGCGGCTCACGACGGAGGGGAGGATCTGCAGTTCCTCGGCAATGTCCTGCTGCGTGATCGGCACGGCCCCGCCGGGATCCTGCCGCTCCACCATGACGGACAGGACGTTGGTGGCGGTCGGGGTGAGTTCCAAGCGCCGTAGGAGTCCGAACAGGTCGGTGACCATCAGCATGTCGGCGACTCCTTCGCCTCGTTCTGGACTACCACCAGTCCGATGATGTCAGGAAAGCCGTTCTCCAGGGCGAGCGCTCGGAGTTCCGCCAGGAATCTCTGCTGCTCGTCACCGTTGCCCTTGTAGGCGATGAGGGGGTTGAGCTGCCAAAGGCCACGGCCGACGCTGCGAATGTAGTTCCGGGCTGCAAGGTGCTTGAGCGCCGGACTGACGTTGGAACGGCTGGTGCCGATCTCGTCGGCGATCTCGCGCTGGATGGCGTTCGCAACACCTCGCTCGGCCCGACCGACGATGTTCGACAGCACCGCGCACTGGAGCTTCGTCATCTCGCCCGACATCAGCGCCTTGGGTAGGACGTAGCGCGCGAAGTAGCGGCTCAGGAGTGCGTACCCGTCAGCCCCGAGGACCTCATGAGGTGCGCGTCGGTAGAAACGGGTACGTGCTTCGTAGACGCCGCCGGGAAGTTGGCCCGCGTAGCTGTGAACGATCTCGGCGGCAAGGTCACGTTGGTTCTGTGCTCCTGCTGGTCGAAGCTCAGCCTGACGGATCTGCTGCTGTGAGCCCTGACCTGTTGGTTCGCCCTGCGCTCGTACCAAAGCCGTGACCGCCTCTCATGTCAGCACAACGCTACATGTTCTTCGCAGCAGTGCGAAGCATTCTGCGCTTGGCTGCGAAACACAGGTCACGGAGCGCTTACGGCTGCTCTGGCTGCGAAGGACACGCTCCAGGGCAGCCCGATCGGGCTGACGCGGTTGCTTCTGACTCGCGGGGCACAATGTTTCGCAATGCTGCGAAACATTGGCCCGAAGTGTCGGCCTCCAGTGACACTTGGCCTGCCGTAGTGTCGTGCCAGCTATACCTTTGATTTTCCAAGCTCGCAGGTCAGGGCATGGTTTGACGCTGGGCCCTCTTATATAAAAAGGACCGCCGTGCCGCTTCCGCCGCCCGGGCCGGGGTTGGTCCGGATCTGCGGGTGTCCGGGGGCGGGGTTACTGCGTGAGTCACGGGATTCCGGCTGCCGCCGGAACCGGGCCCTGGGGGCCCTTCCCGTGCCTGTTGACGGGGGGCTCGCCCTCGTGGTCGGTGGCGGGGATGCGGCGACGATGGTTGTCGGGCTGGTGAGGGGCTGCGGGGTGGGGGCGGCATGATGGGGTTGTGGATTTCGAGCCGTACCGGGGTGAGTTGGTGGCGTTCTGCTACCGGATGGTGGGGTCGGTGCACGAGGCCGAGGATCTGGTGCAGGAAACGTTGTTGCGGGCTTGGAAGGCTCGTGATCGGTACGATCCGGCGCGGGCGGGGGTGCGGACCTGGTTGTACCGGATCGCGACCAATGTGTGTCTGACGGCGTTGGAGGGGCGGGGGCGGCGGCCGTTGCCTTCGGGGCTGGGGGTGCCCAGCGGGCATCCTGAGGCGCCGTTGCGGCCAGCGTTGGACGTGCCTTGGCTGGAGCCGTTTCCCGATGCCCGGTTCGATGTGGAGGTCAGGGGCGATCTGCGGCTCGCGTGGGTGGCGGCGGTGCAGGTGCTGCCGGCGCGGCAGCGGGCGGTGTTGGTGCTGCGTGAGGTGCTGGCATTCACCGCTGCCGAGGTGGCCGAGCAGTTGGGGACCACGGTCGCGGCGGTGAACAGTGCGTTGCAGCGGGCCCGGGCCGCCCTCGTCGGGGTCGGGGTGGGTGGTGCCGGTGCGGTGGCGGAACCGGACGATCCGCAGGTGCGGGCGGTCGTCCAGCGGTACGTGCGGGCGTTCGAGGCGGCGGACGTGCCTGCGCTGGTGCGGTTGCTGGCCGATGACGCGGTGCTGGAGATGCCGCCGGTGCCGTTGTGGTACCGGGGAAGCCGGGACTACGGCCGGTTCATCGAGCGGGTGTTCCGGATGCGCGGCACGGGCTGGGGCATGCGGGAGCTCACCGCGGGCGGGCAGCCCGCGCTCGCCGCGTACGTGCCGGGGCCCGGTGGCGGGCACCGGTTGCACACCCTGCAGGTGCTCACCGTCGACGGCGGGCGGATCGCGCGCAACGTCGTGTTCGCCGATCCGCGGGTCTTCGACGCCTTCGGGCTGCCGGGGGAGATTCCTGCGGGCGAGTTGCGCCGGGGGCGATGAGTCGGGGCGGTGCCGCCGGTACGTACTGGTGAGCACCGAATCGAAGGGATCCTCATCGTGAGCGTCATCGTCATCGAGTTCACCACCCTGGACGGGGTCGTGTCCGACCCGGACGGGTCCGCCGGCACGCCGTGGGGCGGCTGGGCGTTCCGGCACGGCCCGGAGGCGGTCGCCGGGGACAAGTTCCGGCTCGGCCGGACGCTGGACGAGGGGGTGCTGCTGCTCGGGCGCACCACCTGGCAGCTGTTCGCGGGGCTGTGGCCGGGCCGGGACGACCCGTTCGCCGCGCGGATGAACGCCGTCCCGAAGCTGGTCGCCTCCCGCACCCTGAGCCGCGCCGACACGTCGGGGTGGGCGAACTCCCGGCTGCTGGAGGGCGACCTGGTCGACGCCGTCGGGCGCGAGCGGCGGGACGTGGTCGTCACCGGGAGCCTGAGCGTCGTGGACCGGCTCAGGGCCGCGGACCTGGTCGACGAGTACCGGCTGCTGACCTTCCCCACCGTCCTCGGCACCGGGCGGCGGCTCTTCCCGGCCGACAGTCCGCCCGCGGAGTTGGAGTGCCTCTCCGCCGAGCGGGTCGGTGCCGCCGTCCTGGCCCGCTATCGCAGGGCCACCCGGTGACCGCTCGCTGCGGGGGTCAGACGGCTACCAGGTTGGGGCGGCCCGGGCGGGGGGGCTGCTTGCGGTAGAGGGGCGCGGCGATGTCGGGGAGGCGGCCTTCGCGGACGTCCAGGGCGGCTTCGCGGAGGGCGGCTTCCATCTCGGCCTGGGAGCGGTACTTGGCGATGAAGGGGTGCAGGCGGTAGCTGTGGCCCCGGCCGTCGCCGCTGCGCAGGACGAGGTGGCGGGCGACGAGGCACTTCATGCCCCGGCTGACGGCGGATTCGGCGAGGCCGAGGTGCTCGGCCATCTCGACCTGGCTGTGGCGGACCTCGCCGCCGGGCTGCTGCAGTTCGGACATGATGCCGAGGACTGCGGTCGCGGAGGGGGTCAGCTTCAGACGGGGGATCATGCCGAGCACGCCGGAGGGGGTGATCTCCATGGGGTCCTCCTCAGCTTTCGCGGGCGAAGTCGTCAGGACCGATGGTATCGGGGAACTCCGAGGCGAGTTTCTCCGCGCGGACGTGGGCGAGGACGCCGTTCTGTTCGTCGCCGTTGCCGCGGAAGCACAGACGGGGGTTGATGTCGTACAGGCCGCGCTGCTTGTGCCGGCGGATGTAGTTGAGTTCGCACAGCCGGCTGATCGCGGAGTTGACGCTGGTGCGGGCGGCGCCGATCTCGTTGGCCATCTGGACCTGGGTCTGCTTGAGCTGGCCGCGGTTCTGCGAGCCCATCATGTGCAGCAGGACGGCGACTTCGACCGGGCTGAGCCGGTGGGCGACGATGCACCGGGCCAGGACCTTGGCCATGAACCAGTTGCTGGTCAGCGAGTAGCCCATGGAGCCGGCCATGTCGTGGGCGGCGCGGCGGGGGCGGAACTTGACGGTGACTTCGTCGACGGCGGCCACGGCGGCCCCGGCGGGCTGCGTGGCGATGTCCATGGCGAGCTGTTCGCCGAAGCGGTCGAGCAGGCTGACGAGCTCGGACTCGGCTGCGGATCGGATCGGCCTGAGCTGGGGTGGTGCTCCGGCGGGACCGGTCCGGCGTTCTGCTCGCACGGGTGCCTCCTGGGACGGGTTGTCGGCACGACATTAGCGGAACTTGCGGATAGCTCGAAGTTTTGCCGGTGTGAGTCGCGAACTCCTGTCCTCGGGGCGCGGCACGGTCGCGGCGGCGGCACCTTTCGAAGGGATTCTTGCAGGTATCCGCAACTTTTCAAGGTGCTGACCGCGTGATCAGGAGGACCCCCGAGTTCGGGTCGAACTTGCCGTCCGCCACAAGAAAACTTGCCATGACCTGCAAGTTGCGACAGATATTGGCGACACAAAGGCCGAAAGTGTCCCTGTCCTTGGTCACTTTGCTGTGCCGCGCGGAGCCCATCTCGAGGGTCGGCGGCCGGGGAAGGAGGGTCGGCGGCCGGAAAAACTTGCAGCTACCTGAAAGTTTTGCCCCAAGTGTCCCCAGTCACGGGACACTTCGACCCCTCTAGTGTCCAATAGGACCGGACATTGCAGTTTTCAAACCAGCAGGTCAGAGGCCATATTCGGGCCGGGCCCTCTTAATAAAGAGGCGGGGTGTCGCGCAGGCCCTCCACTGTCCCCGGTCGAGGACATCTGGTTCTGGGCGGAGCGGCTGGTTCGGACCCCGGCCACGGCGGGGCGCGGTACGTCAACGGCTGTGTGTGCAACGGGAGTTGGCGCCTGGCCCGGCCCGGGACTGCGGTCACCGCTTCGATCCGGAGGGCGCGGAAAGGGCCCCCCGGGCCCGGGTCCGGCGGCAGCCGGACTTTCGTGACCAACGCAGTGAGGGGACCGTCGCGGTGGGGAGGGTGGGTGTGGGCCTCCGCCAGGGCGGCGGGAGCGGCACGGGTCCGGAGGTTGGAGGCGGGGTGCTGGAGGCCGGGTGGGGGGTCGGTGGAGTGGGTGGGGTGGGAAGGGTGAGGGAGGGGGGTTGGCGGGATGTTGTCCGCGGACAACGTGGTGAGGAATCTGGCATTTCGTCAGAAAGGTGCGCAATGGGTGGGGTGGGCCTGCGTGACTTTTGAGTGTGGGTTAGTAAACTCCCCGCATGAGCACCGATACTTCGGCGGACGGGCGAGACAAGGTGGTTACCAAACTGCCTGCCACGCTGCGCCGCGAATTGAAGATCCGCGCCGCGACCGCCGGGGTCGACATCCAGGACGCCGTCACGGTCGGCATCCGGATGTGGCTCGACGCGAGTGAGCCGTTGAGTCCGATCGACACCTCCTCCAGCAGTTCCTTCTCCACCTACGTGCCCTCGGACCTGTACAAGACCTTCCGGGTGACCTGCCTCCAGCGCGAAGTGCCCTACAACCAGGGCCTCGCGCAGGCGATCCGGCTCTGGCTCGACGCGAACCCGCGGCCCCGGCCGGTGCGGCTGCCGACCGGGCCGCAGCGGATCGTCGTCGCCAACCAGAAGGGCGGCGTGGGCAAGACCGCGATCTCCAGCGGGGTGGCCCAGGCGCTGGCCGAGGCCGGCCACCGGGTGCTGATCGTGGACTTCGACCCGCAGAGCCACCTGACCCTGCAGCTCGGCATCAGCCCGTTGCCGATCAAGGGCGACAGCCTGGCGAAGAACATGACCGGCGAGCGTTCGAGCGATCTGCGCGAGCTGCTCGTCGAGGTGCCCGGGGACGCCTTCGAGGGGCGGCTGCTGGTGCTGCCCGCCTGCACCGACGCCTTCCTGCTCGACGCCAAGCTGGTCACCTCCCGGGACGTCCGGGTGAAGGAGACCGCGCTGGAGAAGGCGCTGGCCGCGGTGGAGCGGGAGTTCGACGTGGTGATCGTCGACTGCCCTCCCAGCCTCGGCTACGCGATGGACAACGCGCTCTACTACGCCCGGACCCGTGAGGGCGAACCGCGGGGCCGCTCCGGGCTGCTGATCCCGGTTCAGGCCGAGGACTCCTCCGCGGACGCCTACATCCTGCTGCGCGAGCAGATCGAGTCGCTCTGCGACGACCTCGACGCCGACATCCACGACTTCGGGTTCGTGGTCAACCTCTACGACCCGCGCAAGGGGTTCGTGGTGACCTCGGCGCTGGAGCAGTGGAAGGCCATAGAGGAACCCGCTGTCATCGCGGTGGTCAACGACCTCAAGGACCAGCGCGAGGCAGTCCGCGTCAAGAAGCCGCTTCTCTCCCACGCGCCCGACAGCGAGCAGGCCGACGTCATGCGCGAGATCGCCCGGAGGATCACCGCATGACCCGCGCAGCAGACCGCCTCGGTGGCGGCAGCAGCTTCGGCGCCGTCGCCCGGCCCCGCAGCGAGCGGGGACGGGCGAAGGCCGTGGCCGAGGGGTCCATCCCGGACTACGAGCTCCAGCGGCTGGAGCTCGCCAAGGTCCGGCCCAGCCTGGTCAACCCGCGCCGGTACTTCGGGACCGAGGAGGAGCAGGAGGCCCTCGGCCAGAGCCTGGCCCGCAAGCAGACCACCGCCTGTGTCGCCGTCACCCGCGAGGCCTACCTCGCGCTGTGGCCCGACCACGGGAGCGGGATCGGTGACGCCGGGTGGGTCCTGCTCAACGGCGAGCGCCGTTACCGCTCGGCGCTGCGGGTCGGCCTGGAGCAGCTCGACTTCGTGGTCCGCGACGACCTGGCCACCAGCCGGGCGGACTTCATCGACTACCTGATGCTCGAGAACGACGAGCGCCAGGACTTCAACGTCATCGAGCGGGCCCACGGCCTGAACGACCTGCTCCGCGCCTGCGACGGCAACGCCGCCGAGGTGGCCCGCCGGCGCGGCCGGGACCGTTCCTGGGTGGGCAACCAGATCGCGCTGCTCACGCTGCCCGCCGAGATCCAGGAGCAGTTGGTCGCGGGGGCGCTGGCCGAGCGGTACGCCCGGCGGCTGGCCCGGGCGCTCAAGGAGGATCCGTCGCTCGGGGCTCCGCAGCTGCTGGTCCTGGCCGAGCAGTTGAAGGCGGAGGAGAAGGACCGGCGGCAGCAGACGAAGGACGTGCTGGAAGCGGCCCGGGGTCAGGTGTTGTCCGCGGACAACATCCGGTCCGCTCCCCCGGTGTTGTCCGCGGACAACACCGGGACCGGGCGGCGGGCGTCCGGACAGTCCGTCGGGGCCGGCGGGCGGTCTGCTGGGGAGGGCGGGATGTTGTCCGCGGACAACATCCCGGAGCAGCGGATGACCGGTGGGGCGGACGGCGGTGCCGAGTCGGGTGCTGAGTCGGGTGCCGTGTTGTCCGCGGACAACACGGGAGGGGCGGGGCGGATGTTGTCCGCGGACAACATCGCCGGGGAGTCGGCGGGGGTGGTGTCCGGGGGTGCCGGGGCTGGGTCGGTGTTGTCCGCGGACAACACCGGGTCCGGGGCGGGGGTGGTGGCTGCCGAGTTGGTGCGTGCGCTGGGGGCGACTCCTGCGGAGCAGGCGGCGACGCTTCGGGCCGGGTTGGACGACGAGGGGTTCACTGCCCTGCTGGAGGTGCTGTACGCAGAGGTGTGATGCGGGGAATGTTGTCCGCGGACAACATCGGGGTGCTCCTGCCGGTCGGCGGGGGCACCCCTTCGGGTTCCTCCGGCGGTGGGGTCAGTTCGGTTGGGCCAGGGCGGCGGTGAGGGCGGAGACCGTCTGGCAGGTGAAGATCAGGCGGACCGGGACCTGGCGGCCGAGGGCCGCGGTGAGGCGGGCGGCGACCTTCAGGGCGCTCAGTGAGGTGCCGCCGACGGAGAAGAAGTAGTCGTCGTCGGTGAAGCGGTCGTGGCCCAGGGCGGCGGCCCAGGTCTCGTGCACGGTGCGGGCCAGGGTGTCGGTGGTCTGCATGGTGGTGGGTTCCCCGATCGGGTCCGGTGGTGTTCAGGTGGTGGGGGTGAGGCGTCTGGTCAGGGCGGCGGGGGTCGGTGCGAGCAGGACGTCCTTGATCCGGGTGTGGGCCAGGCCGGCGGTGCGCAGGTGCGCGGCGAGCCGGGCGGCGAGCAGGGAGTTGCCGCCCGCGTCGAAGAAGTTCACGTCCGGGCCCGCGGGGGCGCCGAGGACCCGGGACCAGCTGTCGTGCACCAGGCGTGCGGTGCCGTCGGTCTCGGGGGCGGTGTTGTCCGCGGACAACATCGGGGGAGCGGCGGGGGTGGTGGCCGGCCGGGGCAGGGCGGTGGTGTCGAGCTTGCCGTTGGCGGTGAGCGGGAGGGCGGGCAGCAGGGTCACCGTGGCGGGGAGCATGTAGTCGGGCAGCAGGTCGGTCAGGCGGGCGCGGACGGTGCGGGCGGTCTCCTCGCGGCCGGGCTCGGCGACGACGTAGGCGTCGAGGCGGTCGAGCGCGCTGTCGCCGGGGACCGGGCGGTGCAGGACGACCGCGGCCGCGGCGATGCTGTCGTCGCCGAGCAGGGCGGAGCGGATGTCGCCGAGTTCGATCCGGAAGCCGCGCAGCTTCACCTGCTCGTCCAGCCGACCCAGGTGTTCCAGGCGGCCGTCGGGCAGCAGCCGGCCCAGGTCGCCCGAGTAGTACCGGCGGCTGCCGGTCACCGGGCAGGGGGCGAAGCGTTCCGCAGTGAGGTCGGGGCGGTTCCAGTAGCCGGTGGCGAGGCCGGCGCCGCCGACCGCGATCTCGCCGCTCTCGCCCGGGGGCAGCGGGCGGCGGTCGCGGTCCACCACCTGGACGTTCCAGCCCGGCAGCGGGTGGCCGACCGACGGGGAGCCGTCCAGGGCCTCGGCGCGGCCGACCAGTTGCCAGGTGACGTGGACGGTGGTCTCGGTGATGCCGAACATGTTGACCAGCCGGCACGCGGGCGGGGGGAGCAGCTCCAGCCACGGCAGGAGTCCGCGGGTGTCCAGGCGTTCGCCGCCGAACACGACGGTGCGGACCGGCAGGGTGCCGGCCGCGGCGAGCAGGGTGCCCATCAAGCCGGCGAACGCGGTCGGGGTCTGGGACAGCACGGTGATGCCCTCGGCGAGGATCAGCGCGGTGAAGTCGGCGGCGCAGGTGCGGGCCTCCTCGCCGACGACGACCAGGCGACCGCCGGTGGTGAGGCAGCCCCAGATCTCCCAGACGGAGAAGTCGAAGGCCACCGAGTGGAACCAGCTCCAGACCTGGTCCGGGCCGAGGCCGAGGCCGGGGGCGGTGGCGCGCATGAGGGCCAGGACGTTGCGGTGCGGGACGACCACGCCCTTGGGGCGGCCGGTGGAGCCGGAGGTGTAGATGAGGTAGGCGGGAGCGTCGTCCGGGAGCGTGGGGAGCGCGGTGGCGGGAGGGGCGGTGGGGTGGAGGGCGGTGGGG
>NZ_JOGH01000173.1:0-9687 GCF_000721345.1 Kitasatospora sp. NRRL B-11411
GCCGTTCGGTGGGGGCGGCTTCTGTGGGTGGGGCGGGTCAGGAGTAGACGGGGCCGGTGAACTTCTCGCCGGGGCCGGAGCCGGGGGCGTCGGGGACGAGGGAGGCTTCGCGGAAGGCGAGCTGGAGGGAGCGGAGGCCGTCGCGGAGGGGGGCGGCGTGGAAGTTGGAGATCTCGGGGGCTCCGGCGGTGACCAGGCCGGCCAGGGCGGTGATGAGCTTGCGGGCCTCGTCGAGGTCCTTGTCGGCCTCGCCGCCCTCGGCGAGGCCGCACTTGACGGCGGCGGCGCTCATCAAGTGGACGGCGACGGTGGTGATCACCTCGACGGCGGGGACCTCGGCGATGTCGCGGGTCAGGTCGTCGAAGCCGAGGGCCTGGTCGGACTCGGACTCGTGCGCGTGGTCGGGCTGGCTGGTCAAGGTGTCACTCCGGGGGTGCTGGTGCGAAAGCGCAGTACGGAAGGAGCGTACAAGGCGGGTGGGAGGGGGCTGGAATACCGGTCGGGCCCGGAACGCTGGTATGATTCGAGACTGACCGGCCAGGCGACTCTTCGGGGTGCCCGGCCAGCAAGTGGAGGCTCCACTCCAGGAGGCCCGAGAGGGCAGCCGCGACAGTCTCCCACCTGATCGGCCGAAGGGCCGACGGGTCCGGTCCGTGGCGAGCGCCGCAAGGATTGTTCGCTGCCAGTGGTGTCCGCCAGGACATCCCGGAACGTGTGGAGCCCCGCCTGTACCGTGCGGGGCTTTTTTCGTGCGTTCGGTGCTCCTGCCAGGCGGCAGGGCGGCAGCGGAGCATGAATGAAGCCCCGCCCAGTGGTCGAGAACCACTACGTGCGACCGCCGCCCGACGGCCGCATCGGAAAAGGTGCAACCGAGGAGGCCCCATCAGCACCGAGCCCCGCATCAACGACCGGATTCGCGTCCCCGAGGTGCGACTCGTCGGTCCCAGCGGCGAGCAGGTCGGCATCGTCCCGCTCGCGAAGGCGCTGGAGCTTGCCCAGGAGTACGACCTGGACCTGGTCGAGGTCGCCGCCACGGCGCGCCCGCCGGTGTGCAAGCTCATGGACTACGGCAAGTTCAAGTACGAGTCGGCCATGAAGGCCCGTGAGGCGCGCAAGAACCAGGCGCACACGGTCATCAAGGAGATGAAGCTCCGGCCGAAGATCGACCCGCACGACTACGACACCAAGAAGGGTCACGTCGTCCGGTTCCTCAAGCAGGGCGACAAGGTCAAGATCACGATCATGTTCCGCGGTCGTGAGCAGTCCCGCCCCGAGCTGGGCTTCCGACTGCTGCAGCGGCTCGCGGACGACGTCCAGGACCTGGGCTTCGTGGAGTCCGCTCCGAAGCAGGACGGCCGAAACATGATCATGGTTCTCGGCCCGCACAAGAAGAAGACCGAGGCCATGGCCGAGGCCCGCGCCGCCGCTGACGCCCGCAAGGCGGAGCGGCTGGGTCGCGGACCGGCCGCGGACCAGGCGGACGACGTCGAGGACGAGGTGGCGGAGGTCGAGGAGACCGAGGCCGCCGACACCGCGGACGACGCTGCCGAGGCCGCCGAGGTCGAGCAGCCCGCCGAGGCTGCCCAGGACGCCTGAGCCTTCGGGCTCGGGTGGCCGGGGAGCCGAGGCACCCGGTTCCGGGGCGTCCCGCCCTGGAGACGAGATCCATCCAGTTCCGGCCCGCACCGCACGGTGCGGGCCGGAACGGACCGACGAGGAGATACGGCGACATGCCGAAGCAGAAGACGCACAGCGGCGCCAGCAAGCGCTTCAAGATCACTGGCTCCGGGAAGGTGCTGCGCGAGCGTGCCGGCCGTCGCCACCTGCTCGAGCACAAGCCCTCGACGCTGACCCGCAAGCTGGCCGGCAACGCCGAGATGGCCCCGGGCGACGCGAAGAAGATCAAGAAGCTTCTCGGCAAGTGATCGCCCGCCCGCGGCAGCGCCGCGGGCACCCGCTGATCCTTACCGACCGAATCGAATAACGGACCGCCGGCACGATCCGAGGTCCGGAACCAAGGAGTAATGAAGTGGCACGCGTCAAGCGGGCAGTGAACGCCCACAAGAAGCGCCGGGTCATCCTCGAGCGGGCCTCCGGCTACCGCGGTCAGCGTTCGCGCCTGTACCGCAAGGCCAAGGAGCAGGTCACCCACTCGCTCGTCTACAACTTCAACGACCGCAAGAAGCGCAAGGGCGACTTCCGCCAGCTCTGGATCCAGCGCATCAACGCCGCTGCCCGTGCCAACGGCATCACCTACAACCGCTTCGTCCAGGGCCTCAAGGCCGCGGGCGTCGAGATCGACCGCAAGATGCTGGCCGACCTCGCGGTGAACGACACCGTGGCGTTCCACGCCCTGGTCGAGGTCGCCCAGAAGGCGCTCCCGGCGGACGTCAACGCCCCCAAGGTCGCCGCCTGATCCAGGCGCTCGCCCTGAAAGCGTTCCCCGGACCCGCAGGCCGCCCGGCCTGCGGGTCCGTTGCGTACCGCGCCCCCGCCCGCCCGTGACGAAGATCGTGAGCATGAGCACCGAGACCCCCCTGCTGACCTCCCTGCGCTCCCCGCGCGTCGTCGCCGCCCGCCGCCTCGCCAAGCGCAGCCAGCGCGGCAAGGAGCGGCGCTTCCTGGCCGAGGGCCCGCAGGCGGTGCGGGAGGCGGTGGCGTTCGGGCGGCTGCCGGACGGCGAGCACGCCGTGGTGGAGGTGTACGTGACGCCGGAGGCCGCCGGGCGGCACGCCGAGATCGTGGCCGCCGCGCGGGAGGCCGGGCTGCCGGTGCTGAGCGCCACCGAGGAGGTCGTCGCGGACATCTGCGACACCGTCACCCCGCAGGGCATCGTCGCGCTGTGCCGGTTCATCGACACCCCGTTCGAGCAGGTGCTGGCGGCCCGGCCCCGGCTGGTCGCGGTGCTCGCGCACGTGCGCGACCCCGGGAACGCGGGCACCGTGCTGCGGACCGCGGACGCGGCCGGGGCGGACGCGGTGGTGCTGACCGACGCCTCGGTGGACCCGTACAACCCGAAGGCGGTGCGGGCGTCCGTCGGGAGCCTGTTCCACCTGCCGGTGGCGACCGGGGTGCCGGTCGAGGAGGCGGTGGCGCGGCTGCGGGCGGCCGGGGTGCGGGTGCTGGCCGCGGACGGCGCGGGGGAGCGCGACCTCGACCAGGAGCTGGACGAGGGCACCCTGGAGGGCCCGTGCGCCTGGGTGTTCGGCAACGAGGCGTGGGGCCTGCCGGAGGAGACCCGCGCGCTGGCGGACGAGGTGGTGCGGGTGCCCATTCACGGGCACGCGGAGAGCCTGAACCTCGCCACGGCGGCCGCCGTGTGCCTGTACGCCTCCGCGCGCGCCCAGCGCTCCCACAGCGGGTGTCGCGCCGAGGGCCCGGCGCGCTAGGGTCGGTTCCTGGGCCTGCGAGGGGGCGGGCGGGGAGGACACCCATGGGCGGCGTCAACTGGGCACCGGTCGAACCTGACGACCTGCCGGACGGGCTGGTGGTCGCGGACGGGCAGGGCCGGGTGGTGGTCTTCAACCGGGCCGCGGAACGGATCACCGGCCGCTCCGCGCGGCACGCGATCGGCGTCGAGCTGGAACGGGCGCTGCCGCTGGAGGACCTGGACGGGCGCCGCTGGTGGCGGCTCACCGATCCGTACGGCGGGCTCGCGGTGCGCACCGGGCAGCCCGAGCGGAACCTGCTGCTGGACGGGCGCGAGGTGCTGGTGTGCGCCAGGTACGTGCGCGAGGTGCCGCGCGGGCCGGTGCGGCAGGTGGTGGTGACGCTGCGCGGCACCGAGGCGCGGCGGCGCACCGAGCGCTCGCACGCCGAGCTGATCGCCACCGTCGCGCACGAGCTGCGCTCCCCGCTGACCAGCGTCAAGGGCTTCACGGCGACGCTGCTGGCCAAGTGGGAGCGGTTCAACGACGGCCAGAAGCGGGTGATGCTGGAGACCGTCGACGCGGACGCCGACCGGGTGGTGCGGCTGATCGCCGAACTGCTGGACATCTCCCGGATCGACGCCGGCCGGCTGGAGATCCGCAAGCAGCGGATCGACCTGGCCGCGGCCGTGCACCGGCACGTGGCCGGGAAGGTGGCCGCCGGGATCCCCGCCGAGCGCTTCGACATCCGGGTGGCCGGGCCGCCCGCCGAGCAGTGGGGCGACCCGGACAAGCTCGACCAGGTGCTGGCCAACCTGCTGGAGAACGCGGTCCGGCACGGCGAGGGCACCGTGACCATCGAGGTCGGGGCGGCGCGGGAGCTGGTGGAGACGCCCGGGACGCCGCCGCGGGCGGTGGAGGGCACCGCGGTGACCGTCAGCGACCAGGGCGCGGGCATCCCGGAGGAGGCGATGCCGCGGGTGTTCACCCGGTTCTGGCGCGGCTCCAGGCGCGGCGGCACCGGCCTGGGCCTGTACATCGTGAAGGGCATCGTGGAGGCGCACGGCGGGGTGGTCCGGATCAGCCGGGCCGACGGCGGCGGCGCCCGGTTCCGGTTCGTGCTGCCCGCGGGCGTCCCCGACTTCATGCTCTGAGCCGCCCGGCGGCGCGGTCCGTCGCGGTGGGGGGTCGCGGCCTGCGACTACACTCGACCCTTGGCGTTCTTGGACGCCCGGCGACGCAGCAGACCTGATCACGAGCAGGAGCACGGGAAAGATAGAGATGTCGGCACCCAATAAGTCGTACGACCCGGTCGAGGTCGAGGCCCTCAAGCCCGAAGTGGTCGAGCAGGCCCGGGACGAGGCGATCGCCGCCTTCGCCGCCGCCGCCGACCTCGACGAGCTCAAGCAGGCGAAGGTCGCGCACACCGGCGACCGCTCCCCGCTGTCGCTCGCCAACCGCGAGATCGGCGCCCTGCCCCCGCAGGCCAAGGCCGCCGCGGGCAAGCTGATCGGCCAGGCCCGCGGCGCCGTCAACCAGGCCCTGGCCAAGCGCCAGGTCGAGCTGGAGGCGGAGCGCGACGCCCGGGTGCTGGTCGAGGAGGCGGTGGACGTCACCCTGCCGTACGGCCGCGTGCCGCGCGGCGCCCGGCACCCGCTGACCACGCTCGCCGAGCGGATCGAGGACACCTTCGTCGCCATGGGCTACCAGGTGGCGTCCGGCCCCGAGGTCGAGGCGGAGTGGCTGAACTTCGACGCCCTCAACCTGCACGCCGACCACCCGGCCCGCTCGATGCAGGACACCTTCTTCGTCGAGGCGCCCGACGGCACCGCCGACTCCGGCATGGTGCTGCGCACCCAGACCTCCCCGGTGCAGATCCGCGCGATGCTGGCCGGCGAGCCGCCGCTGTACGCGGTCAGCCCCGGCCGGGTCTACCGCACCGACGAGCTGGACGCCACGCACACCCCGGTGTTCCGCCAGGTCGAGGCGATCGCGGTGGACGAGGGCCTGACCTTCGGCCACCTCAAGGGCACCATCGAGGTGCTGGTGGAGAAGCTGATCGGCGGCGGCCTCGAACTGCGCTGGCGCCCCTCGTACTTCCCGTTCACCGAGCCTAGCGCCGAGATCGACCTGCAGTGCTTCGTGTGCCGCGGCGCCTCGGTGGGCAACCCCGACCGCCCGTGCCGTACCTGCTCCTCCGAGGGCTGGATCGAGCTGGGCGGCTGCGGCGTGGTCAACCCGCGGGTGCTGGTCGCCGCGGGCATCGACCCGAACCGCTACAGCGGATTCGCGTTCGGCCTGGGCCTGGAGCGGATCCTGATGAACCGTCACAACGTCGCCGACATGCGCGACATGGTCGAGGGTGACGTCCGCTTCACCCTCCCGTTCGGGATGGAGATCTGATGCGCGTCCCGCTTTCCTGGCTGCGCGAGTACGTCGACCTGCCGGCGGGCGAGACCGGCCGCGACGTCGCGGCCCGGCTGGTCCGCGCGGGGCTCGAGGTGGAGACCGTCGAGCAGCTCGGGGCCGACATCAAGGGCCCGCTGGTGGTCGGCGAGGTGCTCTCCATCGACGAGCTGACCGGCTTCAAGAAGCCGATCCGCCACTGCTTCGTCAACGTCGGCGGCGCCAACGGCACCGGCGAGCCGCAGGAGATCGTCTGCGGCGCCACCAACTTCCAGGTCGGCGACAAGGTCGTGGTGATCCTGCCCGGCGGCGTGCTGCCCGGGCCGTTCCCGATCTCCGCCCGGCAGACCTACGGCCACACCTCGGCCGGCATGATCTGCTCCGCCCGCGAGCTCGGCATGGGCGACGACCACAACGGCATCATCGTGCTGCCGCCCGAGTACGAGGCCGGCACCGACGCCCTCGAACTGCTGCAGCTGGTCGACGAGGTGCTCGACATCGCGGTCACCCCCGACCGCGGCTACTGCCTGTCCATGCGCGGCGTGGCCCGCGAGGCCGCCGCCGCGTACGGCCTGCCGCTGGCCGACCCGGCGCTGCTGGACGTGCCGCCGGCCAACGCGTACGGCTACCCGGTGAAGGTCGCCGACCCGGTGGGCTGCGACCGGTTCGTGGCGCGCACCGTCACCGGCGTCGACCCGGGCGCGAAGTCGCCGATCTGGCTGCAGCGCCGCCTGCAGAAGGCCGGGATCCGCCCGATCTCGCTGGCCGTCGACATCACCAACTACGTGATGCTGGAGGTCGGCCAGCCGCTGCACGCCTACGACCGGGGCCGGGTGGACGGGCCGATCCAGGTCCGCCGGGCGGCCGAGGGCGAGACGCTGACCACGCTGGACGGCGTCAAGCGCAAGCTGTCCGCCGAGGACCTGCTGATCTGCGACAACTCCGGCCCGATCGGCCTGGCCGGCGTGATGGGCGGCGCCACCACCGAGATCCTCGACCCGGTCGTCGACGCCGAGACCGGCGCCGTCACCGGCACCACCGAGATCATCGTCGAGGCCGCGCACTTCGAGCCGGTCGCCATCGCCCGCGCCGCCAAGCGCCACAAGCTGCCCTCCGAGGCGTCCAAGCGCTTCGAGCGCGGCGTCGACCCCGAGGCCGCCCGGGCCGCCGCGCAGCGCGCCGTCGACCTGCTGGTGCTGATCGCCGGCGGCACCGCCGAGGCCGGGGTCACCGACATCGCGGCCCCGCACCCGGTGCGCACCATCCCGATCGACGCCGACCTGCCCGACCGGGTGGCCGGCGCCGAGTACGGCCGCGAGACCGTCACCCGCCGCCTGCAGGAGGTCGGCTGCTCGGTCGTCGGGACGGACGTCCTGGAGGTCACCCCGCCGTCCTGGCGGCCCGACCTGACCGACCCGTACGACCTCGCCGAGGAGGTCATCCGGCTGGAGGGCTACGACAACGTCCCGGCCCGGATGCCGGTCACCCCGCCCGGGCGCGGCCTGTCCGAGGCGCAGCGCTTCCACCGGCGGGTCGGCGTGGCGCTGGCCGGCGCGGGCTACGTGGAGATCAACGCGTACCCGTTCGTCGGCGACGCCTCCTTCGACGGCCTCGGGCTGGACGCGGACGACGCGCGCCGGCGCACCGTCAAGCTGGTCAACCCGCTGAACGACGCCGAGCCGGCGCTGCGCACCACGCTGCTGCCGGGCCTGCTGGGCGCGCTGCGGCGCAACGTCGGGCGCGGCAACACCGACCTGGCGATCTTCGAGACCGGCACGGTGTTCCTGCCCAAGGCCGAGCCGAAGGTCGCGCCGCGGCTGCCGGTGGACCGCCGCCCGAGCGAGGAGCAGCTCGCCGAGCTGGACGCCGCCCTGCCCGACCAGCCGCGCCGGGTCGCCGTCGCGCTGACCGGCGAGCGGCTGCCGTCCGGCTGGTGGGGCAAGGGCGCGCCGTCCGGCTGGGCGGACGCGGTCGAGGCGGCCCGGGTGGTCGCGGCCGCCGCGGGCGTGGAGCTGACGGTGCGCCAGGCGCAGTACGCGCCGTGGCACCCGGGGCGCTGCGCCGAGCTGCTGGTCGGCGAGGAGGTCGTCGGCCACGCCGGCGAGCTGCACCCGCGCGTCGTCAAGGCGCTGCACCTGCCGGAGCGCACCAGCGCGATGGAGCTCGACCTGGACCTGCTGTTCGAGGACGGCCGCCGGGTCTCCGGCCCGCCGGTCTCCGCCTACCCGGTGGCGACCCAGGACGTGGCGCTGATCGTGGACGCGGCCGTGCACGCCGCGGACGTGGAGGCGGCGCTGCGCGAGGGCGCGGGCGAACTGCTGGAGTCGCTGCGGCTGTTCGACGTGTTCACCGGCGAGCAGGCGGGCGCGGGCAAGAAGTCGCTGGCGTACACGCTGCGCTTCCGGGCCACCGACCGGACGCTGACGGCCGACGAGGCGTCGGCGGCCCGCGAGTCGGCGGTCGCGGTGGCCGGTGAGCGCACCGGCGCGGTGCTGCGCGGGGCCTGACGGCGCGTTGCACGGCGGAGCCCCGTCGCGCCCCCGGGTGGGGGAGCGGCGGGGCTCCGGCGTGTCCGGGGCTGCCTCTGGGGTGCTCGGGGGTGTTCGGAGCTGCTCGGGGGGCGTTCGGGGCTGTTCGGGACTGGTGAGAACCCGGGCGGGGGCGGGGCGTCGAGTGGTAGATTTTCCCCCGTAGGCCTTCGAACGCGCCCCCGCGGCAGCGTCGGAGGCTTTTTTCATGACTGGTCATGGATATCTGGCGCTGCTGCGGCAGCGGGAGTTCGCGGGGCTGTACGCAGGTTTCACGCTGCTGGCGGGGGCCGGGACGCTGTCCGGGTTCGCGCTGGGCACGCTGGTGCGGGCGCGCACCGGGTCACCGTTCCTGACGGCGGTGAGCATGTACGGGTCGTCGTTCACGGCGGTGCTGGGCGCGTTGACGCTGATGTCGCTGGCGGACGGGGCGCGGCCGCGCCGGACGCTGGTGGCGCTGCACCTGCTGGCGCTGGCGGCGGTGTCGGCGCAGGCGGTGCCGGGGCTGCCGCTGGCGGCGCGGTTCGCGCTGCTGCTGGGGGTGGGGTTCTTCCAGTCGCTGGGGACGGGGACGCGGATGGGTCTGCTGGCGGAGATCGTGCCGCCGGACGGGTACGCGCCGGCCAGGTCGCTGATGAACGTCACGGCGGGCGGGGCGTCGGTGCTCGGGTTCGCGCTGGGCGGGGCGCTGCTGGCGGTGCTGACGCCGTACCAACTGCTGGGCGCGGCAGCCGGGTTGACGGCGCTGGCGGCGCTGGTGGTGGCGGCGACGGTGCGGGAGCGGTCGGTGCGGCCGCCGCGCCGGCCCGGGCTGCGGGAGACCTGGCGGGGCAACGTCGAGCTGCTGGGCCGGCCGGGGCGGCGGGCGCTGCTGCTGAACCTGTGGGTGCCCAACGGGCTGGTGGTGGGCTGCGAGGCGCTGTTCCTGCTGTACGCGCCGGCGGCGGCCGGGACGCTGCTGGCGGCGAGCGCGGCCGGGATGCTGGTGGGCGACCTGGTGGTGGGCCGGCTGCTGGACGCGGCCCGGCGGGCCCGGCTGGCGTACGGGCTGCGGCTGCTGCTGGCGGGGCCGTTCCTGCTGCTGGCGGCCCGGCCGCCGGTGTGGGCGGCGGCGCTGGCGGTGGGGGTGGCGGGCGTCGGGTTCGCGGCGACGCTGCCGTTGCAGGAGCGGCTGCTGGCGTTGACGCCGCAGGCCGCCCGGGGGCAGGTGCAGGGCGTGGAGTCGGCGGGCCGGATCGCCTGGCAGGGCGTGGGCGCGGCGCTGGCGGGCGCCCTGGCGCAGCTGGTGGAGGTGCGCTGGGCGATCGGGGCGCTGGCGGCGGTGTCGCTGCTGGTGACGGTGGTCTCGCGGCCGGCGGTGGTGCGGGAGGGGGCGGCGGCGGTGC